>NZ_JBFUJG010000019.1:0-76620 GCF_056401495.1 Mucilaginibacter sp. P4_E8 | reverse complement strand
CCTTACTAATGAGCCTTCCAAACTCTAATTTCTATTTGATGTCACAGTTTAAAACAAGCGGTAAGGGATTTAATCGAGGCATAGGCCTTTAAGCCTGGCAATGACGATAATGAACCCTTACCGTTGTTAACTTTTTCCACAAAAATCAAGGTTATTAACAAAGAAAAAGAAGCAAAAAGAAAGCTTCAACAATAATAATAACCTATATTATTTTGTTGAAGCTAATCTAAAGGCAATGACGCGTGGAGATAAATAAATGGAGATAAACAATAAGGTCAGTGCTTTAATTTCTTAAAACTGCACACCCCAGCGTTCCTCAATGCCTAATCCAAATAAGGCAAAGTCATACTTTACCGGATCGAGCGGATCAAATTCGCGCAGGCGCTGGGTAAGTTCAATGGCGGTTTGCCAGTCGGTTTGCTTGCGGGTAATGAGCAACAGTTTGCGGGATACCCGGTCAACATGCAGGTCAAGCGGGCAGATCAGGTCGGCAGGTTTAATGTGGTTCCAAATGCCAAAATCAACTCCGCAATCATCCTTACGCACCATCCAGCGTAAAAACATATTGAGCCGTTTGCAGGTTGATTTTTGCGACGGCGACGACACATGTTTTTTAGTTCGATGCGGATAATCGGGCAGAGAAAAGAAATATGAACGGAAGTGGTTCAATGCCGCCTCGGCCCCGCCACCTGGCAAATCAAAAGACTCCCCCTTCAGGGGGCCGAGGGGCGTCACAAACGCATCCTCTAATGAATCGAATCGCTCATAATGATATCTGAAAAAGCTTATGAAATACAGTGTATCAATATCATTAAAGGTACGATGCTTAAAACTAAGTAGCTTTTTAAGATCTGGCTCCTGATGGTTTATGATAAAGTCATAAGGAGCACCATCCATTAAGGTAATCAGTTCCTTACATTTTTTGATGATGGTAACGCGCTGCCCCCAGGCCAGGGTAGCCGCCCAAAAGCCCATGATCTCGATGTCGTGTTTTTTACTAAACAGGTGCGGTATAGATATTGGATCGTTCTCAATAAAACCGGGCTGATTGTATTGGGCTACTTTAGCGTCGAGGAAAGCTTGAAGCCCCCCTGCCCCCTGAAGGGGGAGCCTGCCCCTCCCGTCCCCTAAAGGGGATGCTTTTAATGCACCATTACTCATAATATGATTATATCCTCCCCCTTTAGGGGGTCGGGGGGCTCAGTGCTTGCTTCAAATCTTCCAATAAATCTTCAATATCCTCAACCCCTACACTTAAGCGTAACAGGTTATCAACCACACCGGCTTTTTCGCGCTCGGCTTTGGGTATAGAACCATGTGTCATACTTACCGGGTGATTGATCAATGATTCTACACCGCCCAATGACTCGGCCAGGGAGAACACTTTAAATGACGATGCAATGCGGAAAGTTTCCTGCAGATCGGCACCTTTTAAAACAATAGAGATCATACCGCCAAAATCAAGCATTTGCTCTTTGGCGATAGTATGGTTAGGATGGTCGGTAAAGCCCGGCCAGTATATTTTTTCCACCTTGGGGTGAGTTTTCAGGAACTCGGCAATCTGCCTGCCGTTTTCGCAATGTGCTTTCATGCGCAGGTGCAGGGTTTTAATACCACGCAATACCAAAAAGCTATCCATAGGGCCGGGTGTAGCACCGCAGGCGTTATAAATGAACCATAGTTTTTTATACAGCTCTTCATCGTTCAGCATCAAAGCACCCATTACTACATCACTGTGACCGCCAATGTATTTGGTTACAGAATGCATCACCACATCGGCACCCAGATCAATAGGATTTTGCAGGTATGGCGAAGCAAAAGTGTTATCCACCACAAAAAGCAGGTTCTTTTCTTTCGCGATTATGCCTATTGCCGCAATATCCACAATTTGCATGGTAGGATTGGTTGGCGTTTCTATCCAGATCAGCCTGGTTTTATCGTTGGTGTACTCCCGGATGATCTCGGGGTTTGAAAGATCCAAAAAATGGAACTTAATGCCATAATTAGCAAATATTTTAGTGAATATCCGGTACGAACCACCGTAAAGATCGTTCCCGGTTATTACTTCATCACCCGGGGCAAGTAATTTCATCACCGCATCGGTAGCGCCCATTCCGCTTGAAAAAGCCAAACCGAATTTGGCGTTCTCCAATGCAGCCAAACAGTCTTCCAGCGCCTTGCGGGTTGGGTTGGTACCCCGCGAGTACTCATAGCCCTTATTATCGCCCGGCGATTTTTGCCAGTAGGTTGATGTTTGATATATCGGCGTCATGATAGCGCCTGTAGTTGGATCGGGCTCCTGCCCTGCATGTATAGCTTTAGTTGCGAATTTCATTTGTTCAGTTTCGTGTTTCGTGTTTTGTGTTGCGGGTTGCGGGTATCCTGCTACGTATTTAACACGCCACACGCACCCCGCAACACGCTACCGATTAATATGCCCTTGCAAACAACACCCTTTGTGTCGACGGTTTCCCAGTCAAAATGCATTTGCCTTCTTCCTGTTTATTATCCAAAGGTATACAACGAATTGTCGCCTTAGTTTCCTCTTTTATGCGTTGCTCGGTTTCAGGTGTGCCGTCCCAGTGGGCGCTCAGGAAACCTGGTTCTTCATCCAACATACGTTTAAACTCCTCATAGGTATCAACCTCAGTCATATTTTCAGCCCTAAAGTCGAACGCTTTTTTGTAAATGTTGGTCTGAATTTCCTCCAGCAGGGTTTCTATATGTTGTGCCAAACCTTCCTGGTTTACGGTTTCCTTTGTTTTAGTATCACGGCGGGCCAGTTCAACGGTTCCATTTTGCATATCGCGGCTGCCTATGGCTACACGCAATGGCACACCCTTTAACTCGTACTCGGCAAATTTTGCTCCCGGACGGTGGGTATCCCGGTTATCAAACTTTACGGAGATACCTTTAGCCTTTAACTCTTTAGTTAACGAAGCTACATAAGCCGATATATTATCCAGCTCTTCCTGATGTTTATAGATAGGTACAACCACAACCTGAATAGGCGCCAGTTTGGGCGGTAATACCAGCCCGGCATCGTCAGAGTGTGCCATGATCAGCGCTCCTATCAAACGGGTTGATACGCCCCATGATGTTGCCCAAACATAATCCAGCTTATTCTCTTTGTTGGTAAACTTTACATCAAAAGCCTTGGCAAAATTTTGCCCCAAAAAGTGTGATGTACCTGCCTGTAGTGCTTTACCATCCTGCATCAAAGCCTCAATACAATAGGTATCTAAAGCACCTGCAAAACGTTCATTTGGCGTTTTACGGCCTTTTATTACAGGCAATGCCATCCAGTTCTCTGCAAAATCGGCATATATGTTAAGCATTTGCTCGGTTTCGGCTACGGCTTCTTCTGATGTGGCGTGAGCAGTGTGCCCTTCCTGCCATAAAAACTCGCTTGTGCGTAAAAATAAACGGGTGCGCATTTCCCAGCGCATTACATTGGCCCATTGGTTAACCAGGATAGGCAGGTCCCGGTACGATTGGATCCAGCCTTTATACGTGTTCCAGATAATGGTTTCGGATGTTGGGCGAATGATGAGTTCTTCTTCCAGTTTGGCATCTTCATCAACCACAATATTTCCGCTACCATCGTTTTTAAGGCGATAGTGTGTAACAACTGCACATTCCTTGGCAAAGCCATCAACGTGACTGGCCTCTTTTGAGAAAAAGGATTTGGGTATTAACAGCGGGAAATAGGCATTGCTATGCCCTGTATCTTTAAACATCTGATCAAGCACGGCCTGTATCTTTTCCCATATAGAATATCCATAGGGTTTGATGATCATACAGCCCCTAACCGGCGAATATTCGGCCATGTCAGATTTAATTACTAAGTCGTTAAACCATTGCGAATAATCTTCGTCTTTACTAATAACACCTTTGCTCATATTGATTGGATAGAATTTGACTTTGCAATTGTTGTATATTGCGCTCAAATTTATAAATTTAAAACTTATTCGAACTCGAACTTTTCATATACCTGACATGAAACGGAACATTGCTATAGGAATTTTTCTAATCGGCGCCATAGCGCTGAGTTCCTGCTCAACCACCAAACTCGCAAATACCGAAAGCAGTGATGATGTCTATTTCTCTAAAGCTAAAGCAGGTGATGACCCTACTTACGCGGCGGCCGACACATACAACCAAAATGTAGATCAGGATCAGGACTACAATGACGATGATTATTTTTATTACGATGACTATGCATCGCGCATAAACCGTTTCAGTTATTACTCTCCTTTTAGTTATTACGACAATTTGTACTATGGTTATAACAATTACGCTTTTAACAACGGCTTTAGCTTAGGCTTTAATTACGGGCCTTATGGCTATGGATATTCACCTTATGGCTACGGTGGTTGGGGCTTAGGTTTGGGGTATGGTTACGGAGGATGGGGCTTAGGCCTTGGATACGGTTATGGCTGGGGTGGCCCGGGTTGGGGATATGGTGGTTATTATGGAGGCGGATACTATGGGGGCGGATATTACGGCGGCGGATATTATGCCGGCGGCACACCACGTCCTAACCGTGGGGTTGGATATGGCCGTGGCAGCGGTAGTGGTACTGCCAGCACTCCTGGTTTTGGTACGCGTGTGCCCGCCAATAGCGGCATAGGTTATGTACCCGGCGGCCGCGGCACCAATAACAATTATAACCGGCCGGCCCGTACAGATGCACGCCCGTCGCGTTCAGACAATCAGCCGGCACGTGCGGCAGAGGCGCGCCAGGCTACACAGCAGCAACCTACTTATACACCTTCACCATCAAACAACAACTCCGGCAGTGGCACACGCAGCTCAAGCGGAGGTAGTAGCGGTGGAGGCGGCAGACCAGGCAGACCATAATTTTATCACCCTGAGATTCTATGAAAATAAAATACCTACTTACTGTAATTGCTATAGTAGCTATTACTAAAAATAGTTTTGGGCAGTACGCGCAGGATGTGGTACGTTTCTCCACTTTCCAAACAGGTTCTACATCGCGCATAAAAGCCATTGGTAATGCCGGTACAGCTGTAGGTGGCGATTTGAGCTCCATTAGCGGTAATCCTGCCGGTTTGGGTTTCTTTACACACTCTGAATTCAGCATAACCCCTGAGTACAATGGTTCAAAAGTAAATTCAACCTATTTTGGCCAGACCGGTAACACCAGTAAAAACAATGGCAATTTAAATAATGCCGCGGTTGTAATTTACCAGCAGCTTAATACCCCAAAAGGGCGCGATAAAACCAAAGGCTGGTTAAGTATTAACTATGGGGCTGCTTACAGCCGTACCAATAATTTTTATGAAGATATAGCTTACAGTGGTAGAAACCCGAGCAGTTCCATATCTGATTATTTCGCCGGCATTGCCAACAACCGCCCCAACGACGCTTTAGGCGGCTGGGCATATAAGCAAGGCATTGTAGATAATTTTGGCACCAATACCAACCCCGACTTTGCAAGCACAGTTTCGACACCTATAAATCAAAACGGAATAATTTCACGTGTGGGTGGACAATCGGAGTTTGATTTTTCTTTTGGAGCCAATTACAGTAATAAACTATACCTGGGTGTGGGTGTTGCTATTACCGATATCAGGTATGATTATTTTCGCCAGTTTACAGAAACGGGCAGCGCATCCATACCTCCCAACGGTGGTACTGTGGGTGTGCCTACTGATTTTAATTCGGCTTATGTACAAAGTCAGTCAACAAGGGGTAACGGCGCCAATATCAAATTAGGTGTTATTTATAAGCCGGTTGAAGCCTTGCGCTTAGGCTTTACCTTTACATCTCCAACTTTTTATAGTATCGACGACAGCTACAACGAGGGTTTATCAACCAATATCAGCGGCAGGGCTGGTCAAAGTGATGAATTAGGTTCAAGTACATTTAATTATAATATGCGCACACCGCTTAAACTGGCAGGCGGAGCGTCTTTTTTTATAGGTAAATATGGCTTTATAAGCGGCGATGTGGAATATATTGATTATGCCAGCGCGCATATAAACAGCAATGTCGACTTTGATAACACCTCAGATATTACCCAAATCAAATCTGATTACCGTTCAACCATTAATATCCACGCCGGTGCCGAAGCCCGCATAACCAGTATGTTTTACTTACGTGGCGGCTATAGCCAGCAAGGCAGTCCGTTTAAAAATAACAGCACTGCCACTGATGTTACAGGCGACATCAAAACAGTTACCGGTGGTATAGGCCTCAGGTTTGGCGCATACTATATTGATGCCACCTACGCACATGTAACAGGTTCGGAGCTGATATCCCCTTATCTTATTGATGCAGGAAACCCGACAGCCAGCTTCAAAAAAACCAATAACAATGGTTTCCTGACTTTGGGATATCGTTTTTAAATGATACCCCATTGAAAAAGCCTTTCTAAATATAACCAGAAGGGCTTTTTCATTAACCAAGCACATGTAATAAGCTATTTACTAATACGTTAAATGATAATTGCAATCTTTAACTTATGAAGAGACTATTACCTGCAATTTGTATTATAGCCTTATTGTATTCCTGCAAAAAGGACAAGATCCCTTATGAAAAGATCTCGGGCGAATGGAAACTGTTCAAAACTACAAGAACATATTTTCCTCCTGATACCGAAAAAAATACTGTTGATACAACAGCCAGAACAAACTATGAAATACTAAACTTCAATCATAACGGTAGCGGCGAGAGTAACTATGGGTTGGGTGGCTTTACCTATTCATTAAACACCTTAAAGTTTTTTTATGCTCGTACCGGATACTATGAACATTGGAATATTGCACTCATAAGCACAGATACACTTACTTTAACATATAACAATGAAACTATTGATCCTAAATACCGGATTGTAAAATACTATAACAAAATTAAATAAGCGCGTTTAAAGCCTATTTGTCCATAAAAAGCTATCACACTAAATACTTGATACATCAGCTATCTGCTCGGTCTTCACCAGCTGCCTTACGTCAAAACCCTTATTGGCTGCATTAACTACTAATTGATTATAGGTGTGCTCATCCAAAGTAGGGCGACGGCTTAATATCCATAGGTAATTGCGGTTGGGATGTCCTACTACAGCATAGCTGTAATCACGTGCAAGGTCAATGATCCAGTATTTACCGCGAAAAGGCCAATAAAACTGTACTTCTAATTTCGCATTGGTATTATCGCTTACAAAGGCCCTGCCTTCGGTTATTTTTAACTTATTATTCCTGATACAACGATTTTTCACAATTAGAGTACCATCGGTATTTAAGCCGTAAGTTGCCGATGTACAACTACATCCTTTTTCAAAACTTTGCGGAAAGGCAGCTATTTCAAACCAGGTGCCCAGGTATTTTTTTAGTTCAACGTACTTAACAGTTTCTAATGGTTTATTCCTGGCTTGCAGCGCTAAAGCAGTTAAACCTAAAACAACAGATGTTGCCAAAATCTCTTTCTTCATACAACATCAACGATTATCGGGCGCAAAAAGTTTAAGGAATAAATGTATAATTAGGTCATTTAACCGCTTTAAATATTTAATTACCTTTGCGCCAATCCATTAAATAAGGGTACTTATCAGCAATGCCACAGGTAATAAACATCAGTATTTTAGGTTGCGGCTGGTACGGAACTGCGCTGGCAAAAACGTTAGTAAATACCGGTTATCATGTTAAAGGATCAACTACATCGCCACAAAAATTGGAGGCATTAGCGGCTGAAGGGATTGAACCTTACCTGGTTAATTTTTTACTGGAGGATGAAAATTATGATGCCGTTTTTTTCAATTGCGATGTATTATTAGTTGCCATCCCTCCAAAAAGCAGATCAGGCGAAGGACCAAATTACATTTATAAGATACAGCGCATGATCAGTATGGCAAAGCAGCAAGGTATTAAAAATGTAATTTTCATTAGCTCGACCGGTGTTTATGCTGATTTAAATAATGAGGTGAATGAAGATATAGACCCTCAACCCAATACCGAAGCCGGCAAAATATTACTGGCAGCTGAGGATCTCTTCAGAGCGGAAACATCATTTAAAACGACCATCATTCGCTTTGCTGGATTAATTGGCCCTGGCCGTGACCCGGGCAGATTTTTTGCCGAAAAAAAGGATATACCAAATGGCAAGGCCCCTGTGAACCTGATCCATCTTGATGACTGCATTGGTTTAAGTATGGCTATTATTGATATGAAGGTATATGGTTATTTGTTTAACGCTTGTTCGCCCGATCATCCTGCACGCGCTGCTTTTTATACACAGGCATCTATAAATTCAGGATTGGAAGCTCCCATTTTTATTTCCGAATTAAAGGAATGGAAAATAGTGAGGAGCATTAACATTGAACCCATTTTAGGCTACCGGTTTAAAAGGCTTTTATAGCGCATAGCTTACTCTTTATATTCCAGCGTTTTTTTAAGCACAACATCCTCTGCCGAGCGGGCTATCATTACATCAAATGTACCGGGTTCTGTTACCTGTTTCATATCGGTATTCCAGATGGCAATATCATCCGGCTTTACGGTGAATTTTACCGTTTTGGTTTCACCGGGTTTCAGACTGACCTTATCAAAACCTTTTAAGGCCATTACCGGCGTAGTAACTGAGTTTACTTTATTGCCGAGGTACATTTGTACCACCTCTTTACCCAACACATTGCCCGTATTGGTTACATCAACTGAAACCTGCACCTCCTGGTTTTTATCAAATGAAGTAGCCGAAACCTGCATATTACTGTATTTGAAAGAGGTATAACTTAAACCATAACCAAAAGGAAACAATACATCAGCTGATGAAAAAACATAATCCTGACCAGGTTTATCAGGCGAACCCGGATTATGGTAAAAACCTTTATTGGAGGTTACATGATTATAAAATACCGGAATATGCCCCACAGATTGCGGG
Source organism: Mucilaginibacter sp. P4_E8 (assembly GCF_056401495.1). Classification (NCBI taxonomy): domain Bacteria; kingdom Pseudomonadati; phylum Bacteroidota; class Sphingobacteriia; order Sphingobacteriales; family Sphingobacteriaceae; genus Mucilaginibacter; species Mucilaginibacter sp. P4_E8. Next base: position 67,719 of record NZ_JBFUJG010000019.1, on the reverse strand, counting down.
ATAGATACGTTTAACCTGCCAGAGGGGTTTACCTTACCAAACAGGATATTTGCCACAGCCGCACCACCCCTTTCGCCAGGGTACCAGGCCTCCAATATCGCCGGGATGTTTTCCTTTTCCCAACCGATGCTCCAGGGGCGGCCATGTACCAGCACCAATATCACGGGTTTACCGGTTTTATAAATTTCCTGCAACAGTTCGCGCTGCACACCTTCGGGGTTTATATCGGTAACGTCATAACCCTCGCCACAGGTAAAGGGGTCTTTGGGCTCACTTTCAGGGGCATGACCGTTCCACCCGACGCCCGAAAACACTACGCTGGTAGTACCCAATACTACAACCACAGCATCACTGTTCTTAGCGGCAGTAATGGCCTCGGCAAATCCACTTTTGTTGTGCCCTGATAAGGTGCTGCCTTTGGCATAATTGATCCTTACTTTATTGCCTACCAATTCCTTAATGCCATCCAAAATGGTAGTACCAGAGCGATTGTCGCGGGTAGAACTGTAATCGCCGTATTGCACCTGGTTGGCATTGGGGCCAATTACAGCCAGCGATTTTAGGGTATTTATATTTAATGGCAACAACTGTTTATCATTTTTTAACAGGATAATGGATTCCTCAGCTATTTGTTGCGACAGGGCGATGTGCGCCGGGGTATGTACCCGCTTTTTAAGCTGCAGGGTATCAACCAAAGGTTTTTCAAACAAGCCCGCTTTAAATTTGACTGTCAGGATGCGGGCTACGGCGGTATCAATCTGTGCCTCTTTTACCTTACCAGCTTTAACCAATTCAATTAGTTTGGCATACACATCAGGCTTGGGGGCTTCCAGATCCACGCCGGCATTTAGGGCTTCGGGAGCAGCATCTTCTGCATTTTTAGCGATATGCTGAAAACTGTATAACATCCTTAACCCCTCATAATCAGAAAACACATAACCCTTAAAACCCCATTCCTTGCGTAATACCTGATCCAGCAAAAAGCGATTGGCATGTGCCGGTACGCCGTCCATCTCATTGTATGACGGCATTACCGAATATATGTTGGCCTTTTGTACCGCATCCCTGAATGGCACTAAAAACATAGAACGCAATTCGCGCTCGCCGATGGATGCAGGCGCCAGGTTAATACCAGCCACCGGAATACTATAAGCGGCAAAATGTTTGGCTGTACACATTATTTTATCCTTGCCTAAACCTATTAAACTCCCCTTCGCGTCGCCTTGCATGCCGGTTACAAAGGCTGTACCCATTTGGCTCACCAGGTAAGGATCTTCGGCATAACATTCCTCAACCCGGCCAAAGCGAGGATCGCGGATGAGGTCAAACAATGGTGATAGTGCCTGATCAACACCTGATGAAGATGCTTCGTAAGCGATAACCGAGCTCATTTGCCTGATCAGCATAGGGTTCCAACTGCTCCCCTGGGCTATGGCCTGTGGAAATATGGTAGCTCCCGAAGCCAGTTGCCCATGCAGGCATTCTCCTATTTGTATAGGTGGAATACCCAAACGTGTTTTTTCGCAGGCATACTTTTTTGCTTTAATGGATAATGCTGCAATTTCATTTATGGTAACGAACGGGCTTTCGCAAACGCCATAAGCGATGGGATTATCCAACGAGCCTTTTAAGCTGTTCATGCTCATTTGCCCTACCTTTTCGTCAAGTGTCATGCGGCTAAGCAAGTCCTTTACACGTATCTCAACAGGCGCTTTAGGGTCTTTATAAACCTGGGCGTTTACAGTTGTTATGGTAAAAAATGTCGCGATACATAAACTCCATTTCATTTGCCCTAATTTCTAATTAATGTGTTTACCGTAAGTTTTTAAGGTATACACAAAATGATAAGTGCCCGAGCCTACGTTTAACTGCGCGTCATTACCTATTTTTTGAATCCCGGTAATTTCTTTTTCGGTATTAATATCCAGGCCACTCTCCGTGATCTGATCGGTTACGGATGGCAGCACGATCTGGGCTGTGGTATTAGGCGGCACAATCACATCAAGCGTAAATATGCCGTTGTCAATACTCCATGCAGATTTCACCTTGCCATATAAAGTTTCCAGCTCGGCCTGTGTGCTGGTAAGCTTTCCACCCGGATGGGGCGCGATGATTATTTTATGGAAACCCGGCGAACTTTCGTCAGTGTTTATGCCCGCAATAACCCGGTACATCCAGTCGCCAATAGCGCCATAAGCATAATGATTAAAAGAGTTCATTTCAGGATCTTCAAAACTCTTATCGGGTTTAATACCATCCCAACGCTCCCAGATAGTAGTTGCCCCGTTTTTTACAGGATAAAGCCATGATGGGTACGACTCTTTCATAAGCAGATCATAAGCAATATCGGTATGCCCAAAACGGCTTAGCACATGGCAGATATAGGGTGTACCTAAAAATCCGGTAGTGATATGTTCGTCATAATCTTCAATATTATGTACCAGTCTTTTTGCAGCCGACTCCCGTAAATTTTCGGGCAGCAGATCAAAGTTCAAAGCCAGCACATAGGAGGTTTGTGTACCTGATATCATACGCCCATTGGGGGTTACATATTCACTTTGAAATGCTTTTTTAATGTTATATAATAACAGGGTGTACTTTTGTACATCCTCATTTCTGCCCAATATTTTTGCAGCATTGATCAATAATTGCGTTGAATGAGCATAAAATGCCTGTGCTATCAAATTTTTATCGGTAAGAGCGGCGCCATCCTCATAATTTGTGCCAGCATAAAACAACCAATCACCAAAGTGGTTACCGGTATCCCAAAGGTAATTTCGGCTATGAAGCTGTATGTAGCCCACCCAGGCCTTCATGCTTTCGTACTGCTGCTGCAATACCTGCTTATCGCCATAGGCCAGGTAAATGTTCCAGGGGCCAATGGTAGCCACATCGCTCCAGCCAGACGCTGCGGCGGAAACACTATCCAACACATTGGGTACTACATAAGGCACCGCGCCATCCTTATGCTGATCGGCCGACAGATCTTTAAGCCATTTGGTAAAAAAGCCGGCCACATCCATATTAAAGGTAGCAGTACGGCAAAAGGCCTGCGCGTCGCCAGTCCAGCCCATGCGTTCATCGCGTTGAGGGCAATCTGTAGGTATATCAATAAAGTTACCTTTTTGACCCCATTGTATATTATGCTGCAATTGGTTTATGAGCGGGTTTGATGTGGAGAACTGCCCCGTTTGTGCCATATCTGAATATAAAGCATAAGCAGCCAGGTTGGTTGAATCAAGCGGGCCTTTATATCCTACTACCTTCAGAAAACGAAAGCCCTGAAAAGTAAAATGCGGTTCAAAGGTTGCAACACTATCGTCTTTAAAAACATAGGTAATTTCCTGCTTGGCCGTACGCAGGTTCTTGGTGTAAAAATTACCTTTCTGATCAAGCACCTCGGCGTGGTAAAGCTTCATGGTATCGCCCGCATTGGCCTTTAGCTTAAATTGCACCCAGCCTACCAGGTTCTGGCCAAAATCAACCACCCTGTCGCCCTCGGGTGTGGTAAATACTTTAAGTGGTAAAAACTTCTCATGTTTTTTTACCGTTGGGCCAGCCGTTGCTATCAGGTTACTCTTTATAGTTTCATCAGTTTTTACTGTATCCCAGGTGAGGTCACGATAAGTAGGATTTGTCCATCCGGTTTTTTCTTTGCGGGCATCATAAACCTCACCATCAAAAAATGAAGAGGCGCGAATTGGACCATAAGCCACTTTCCAGCTTTTATCAGAAGTAATGATCACTCGCTTACCATTGGTATAAACCACTTCGAGCTGATAAAGCAAGCCGAGTTTTTTACCATATACATCTTTTTTACGGTTATAGGTATAGCCGCGGTACCAGCCATCGCCAATAGTTACCCCCGTGGCATTATCACCTTTTTTAAGCATCGATGTAACATCATATACCTGGTATTGGATCCTTTTGTTATAGCTTGTCCATCCGGGGGTAAAATAATCGTTCCCAACTCTTTTGCCGTTGATCTGTGCTTCAAATACGCCATGCGCGGTTACATACAAATGAGCAGCACGTATTTTATGATCTAATTTAAAAGCCTTACGGAACATTGGGCTTGGACCGCCGGTGGTATCAGATACATAGTTATCCTGAATCCATTTAGCCGTCCAGTCTTCGGGTTTAAGTAGGCCCATTTTCCAGAAGTTTACCATACTCCAGGGTGTTACCTGGTTCTTATTATTCCAAACCCTAACCTGCCAGTAGCACTTTTGACGTGATGTAAGCGTAGGGCCGCCATAATAAACATGTACTGACTGATCAGATGGTATCTTACCAGATGTCCATATTAAATCCTGACCTTTTGTTAATGATACCGCATTGCTGCCAACCCGTATTTCATAATACGTTTGCTGAATATTCCTATCCTGTGTGATCAGTTTCCAGCTCAGGCGCGGGTTTGCCACATCAACAGCTATAGGATTAACTTTATACTCACATATCAGATTATCAACCTTGAAATTAACAGGCATATTTTGAACCTGTGAAAAGCCCTTATGAAGGAAAAAAAATAATATAACGATAATTAAGTATACCTTTTGGGGCACACCCTTTTCGGCTATGTAATTCATGCTATTAAAATATAGCTTTAGAACGATTTTGTTTTAACATACAACACATTTTTTTACTTAATAAAGTTAAATATGATCCATTTGTTACAATATTAAGATTATATAAGCTATAAACGTATTGTGGCTCCATGAAAGTTTCATGAAGCCATAATTACATTATTAATGTTCCAGATTCCCTTCATTTAAGGGATATTGGAAAAGCAGCCGAATATTGGAATAAGCAGCCGAATTGACCGTCCAATAGGGTTTTTTAAATGCTTTTTCTCTGGCACCATGGGCTGTCATTACACCAGCAGCTTTTCCTGTACGCAGCAAGTCAAACCAGCGGTGATTTTCAAAACATAGTTCAACTTGCCGTTCATGCGCTATGGCATCACGGAAAGCATCCTGGGTTGCCACGTTTAAGGCAGGGTTCGCGTTCCCGGCTGTTTTATCTTTTAGCCCTGCACGATGCCTTACCAGGTTTAAATACCTAAATGCATCGCCACCGCCCGCAAAACCCTGCTCGTTCAGGCATTCGGCCAGCATCAGGTAAACATCTGAATAACGATATACCGGAAAATTATTGCCTGTAATGCCCTGAACTGCGGCTTTACTCTGATATTTTTTTATAAAAGGCATGGTGATGCCATACTCATCGGAGGTAAAGGTTTCATCAACAGCGGCGGCCCTTCTTTTATCGCCGGGTTCAAAAGCGTTAAGCAGGTCCTGGGTAGGTATGTTCCAGCCGTTTTGCGCGCCGTTGGCTATCTCCCACCCCGTTACCGAATCATCATACACATCCCAGGGCACAAAAGTGTCAATAAAATCGCTGCCCAGGCCATTAGGTCCTTCAATATACTGTATCTCAAAGATGGATTCGTGGCCATTCTCTTTCGCCATATCAAAATTATCGGCATAGTTAGGATTAAGCATATAAACATTTGAAGATATAACGCTGCGGAGCAATGGAGTGGCCAGGTCAAATTTTTTCTGAGTCATGTAAACCTCGGCTAAGAGGGTTTCTGCTGTACCTTTGGTTACTCTGCCAGAATCCGTCCCGCCTGAGTATTTAAGCGGCAACTGGGCTATGGCATTTTTGGCATCGGTAATAATGGAATTGTAAACTGCATCTACATCAGCCTTAGTGGCTACCTTATAAGCATCGCCCACCGACTGTATTTCGGTAAGCACCAGTGGAACACGGCCAAACATGCGCACCAGGTTAAAATAATTAAAGGCCCGCAAAAAATTAGCCTGCCCGGAAACAACGTTGGTTGTGGCTGTATCAAGCTTAGCTGCAGGTAAACGGCCGAGTATAACATTACAACGACCTATACCGGTATAGCTGGCCTCAAAAAACGCCCCAACCAAATCGTTATTATTCAGCTCCCTGAATTCATCTATTTGCTCTTTGTTGGTGCCTGAGCGGTCATTAGGATTATATTCATAGGATGTATTATCAGATCGCATTTCGCCCATGGCCCAAAATGAGCCATTGTATAAGCCCTGAAGCGGCGCGTAGGCACCGTTAATGGCCTGAGTGAATTGAGCGGGTGTTTTGTAAAAATTCTCTGTATTTTGGGTAGACGTGGGCTTGCGGTCCAGATAATCCTTTTTGCAGCCGGCAACACCGGTAGCGGTAAGGATCAAAGATATATATATATATATTTTCATGATTTCTGTTGTTATGGTTTGAGTTTTCATTTGGCAGATCCGTTAAAATGTCACATTACAACCTACAGTGTAAACAGCAGAAACAGGATAACCTGTAAAGTTCACATTTGGCGAAAGCGACCTGTTACCCTGCTGCCCATCGATACCAACCTCGGGGTTACCACCTTTATAGCCGGTAATGAGGATGGCGTTTTGAGCGCTGAAATAAACCCTGAAATTTTTACTGAATTTGGTTTTAAAGTTGTAACCCAAATCAATATTCTTGACCATGAGGTAGGAGTTACTCTCGACCCAATAAGACGGATAGTAGTCACGGGCCAGGTCGGTATTTGAAACGGTGGTTGGTAAAAGTCCGGCACCAGGCTGCTGCTCTGACCGCCAGCGTTGCATCACCGACTTTTCTACATTGAAAACCCCGTCCAGATTAGTGGTGAACTGTTTGTACATATCAAACACGTGCCCGCCAACCGACCCTGCAGAAATGATATTCATATCAAAGTTCCTGTACGAGAAGTGATTATTAAAACCAAAGGTAAATTTAGGAAACGGATTGCCGATAGGCCCCTGGTCGTCGCCATTAATAACGCCATCACCATTGATGTCTTTATATCTGATAGTACCAACTCCCTGTCCGTCAAAATGTGGGTATTTATCCAGGTCGGTCTGGTTTTGAAATATGCCCTCAAATACATAGCCGTAAAATTGGCCTAAAGGTAAACCTACCTTAGTTATGCTGGTTGGATTATCATTGGCAGGCGCATCATATATCTGTGGTGTTGGTCCCAGATCAAGAACCTTGTTGCGGTTAAACGACATATTAAGGTCTGTTGACCAGTTAAACCCGCTGCCAATAATATTTTTGGTAGTTAAGGTAAACTCCCAGCCCCGGTTACGTACGTTGCCTACATTGGTTAATGTACCACCATAGCCCGATACAATAGGTACCGGAATGAATTGCAGCATATCTTTGGTATAACGATTATAATATTCGGCAATTAAATAGATACGGCCCTTGAACAGGGAAAGATCCATGCCAATATCAAGCTGGCGGGTTGTTTCCCAGCCCAATTCTTTATTTCCCAGTGTGGTTATAGAAGCGCCCGGAACCAGGTTGCCGCCAAAAGTATAGTTGGTTTGGTCAACATCTGGTATATAATCATAGTTGCCAACATTGTTATTACCGGCCAAACCATAGCTTGCTGTAAACTTCAGCTGATCAATAGTAGGTATTTTAGGGAAGAAGGATTCGTCGGAAATTCGCCACCCGCCCGATACAGACGGAAACGTACCCCACCGATGCCCAGGAGCAAACCTCGATGAACCATCCCGGCGGATGGAGCCGCTTAACAGGTATTTATCTTTATAAGCATAGTTTACTCTGGCTATTAACGAGAGCAGGCGCCAGTCTTCGTCGAAATTATTATCTTTTGGCGCTGTTATAATAGTACCGGCACCAACGGAATGAACGGCATCATCAGGAAAACCGGTTGCGAAGGTAAAACGATTACGATCTGTTTCCTGCTGAATAGAATAGTCGCCCAGTACGGCTAAAGTATGGTTTCCCCATGTTTTTCTGTAGTTAACGGAATTTTCGTTAAGCCAGTTAAACGAGCTTGCCGATGTGGCAGAGGCAATAGCCTTTTGCTGGGTGCCGTCGCGGTTAGGCGTGTTGAACGCACCGAGGAACGATGGTCGGAAATAATCCTGCGATTTGGTTTGATAATCGACCCCAAAAGTTGAACGTAAAGTAAGACCCGGTATAATAACCCATTCTGCATAGGTATTGGCAAGGGTGCGAAACTCATTACGTTTATTTGTGGTATTCACCAGCTCGCTCACCGGGTTGGCATTCTGGAATGTTCCCGGCGAACCGATCACATTGGTAAATGAGCCGTCGGGTTGCTTTACAGGCACCAACGGACTTTCCAGATAAGCCTGACTCAACACACCGGTTTGAAAGTGGCCATCTGTTTCCTGTAAATTCCTAAGGCTATAGGTAGGTGCTATACTAAGGCCAACGGTTAAATTTTTGGCCACATTAGCGTCCATATTACCTTTTAAAGAATACCTTTTGAAACCAGTATTCAGTACAGTACCCTGCTGGTTAAAATATCCCATAGAAAACAACGACCGTACTTTCTCTGTACCATTTGATACAGTAACATCATAGTTTTGCATTGGTGCAACACGTGTAACGGCATCAAACCAATCGGTACCTTTACCAAGTGATGTCGGGTTTTTGTATTCATCAGGTATGGGGTTATCTGTTCCATTGGCCTTATTTGCATCTTGTATGGCCTCGGTACGCCATTGGGCAAACTCAGCAGCCGTCATCATTTTAAGCTTGCTTTTTGGCAAGATACGCTGGATCCCTGTTGACGTATTTACAGTAACCGTCGACTCCCCCTTTTTAGCTCTTTTAGTGGTGATCAGGATAACTCCGTTAGACCCGCGTGAACCATAGATGGCTGTGGAAGCCGCATCTTTCAGTACACTGATATTTTCAATATCATCGGGGTTAATGGTACTTAAAGGATTTGAATACTGATCAAAACCAGGAGAAATAGGAAAACCGTCAACCACATATAACGGATCATCACCTGCACCTACTGATCCCGCGCCACGGATGTTAACGGAAACACCACCGCCCGGCGTACCTGTTACCTGGTTTACAGTAACACCGGCAAGCTGACCGGCAAGTTTCAAATCGACACTGGCGGCTTTGATCTCTTTAATGTTGGCCATTTTTACAGTACCTACGGCACCCGTAACATCTTTTCTTTCCAGATGGCCATAGCCTACTACTACCACTTCGTTTAGCTGGGTATTATCATCTTCTAATACAATATTGATAGTAGTCCGTTTATTTACCGCTTCCTCTTTTACTTTAAAACCTACAAACGTAAACACCAGTATGGCGTTATCCTCGGCCTGCAAACTAAACTTACCATCAACCCCTGTAACCGCACCTATGTTTGTTCCTTTTATTTTAACATTAACACCCGGCAGCGGCTGGTTTTGCTTGTCTACCACCTGCCCGGTCACCGTTATAGGCACAGGGGCAGTATTGCTTGCAGCCGCATCCTTTTTATTTACAATAATTGTTTTGTTTTCAATAGTGTAAGTAAAGGGCTCGTTTTTAAAACACTGCTGTAATGCTTCATCAAGCGACGCGTTTTTTAATGCTACGGTAACCGGCCTGGCCAGCTTAATATCATTGTATTTATAAAAAAAATAGTACCCGCTCTGTTTTTCAATAGCGGTAAATACTTTTTCAATAGCAGCATTGTTGGTGCTTAGTGTTATAGTTTGCGAGAAACTTTTGGCGCTAAGCTGCAAGCAGCCGATAATAACTAATAGTACCGTTAATTTCATAGTCAAAAACAGTTTTGATGTTGATGTACGGGGAACGTAAAATACTTTACCCCTAAAGTTTAATTGCATAACTTCGTCAAGTTTGGGTTAATGTGTCTGTTAATGATTCTCAGTAAGCTTGATCCAACTATTCTAATCCGGGAGTGTTGCGAGCACTTCCGGTTTTTTTGTGGATAAGCAGCGGGTGGTTGCGTTAATGGATTCGTCGGCGTTTGGTCATAGTCATATTTAATAGTTGTTTAAAATTTAGTTAGCTATGGAGTTACAGTTATCTTTTTGTTTTCAATTTTAAAATGGACATGGTTTAGCTCCAGAATATGAAGCACCTGTGACAGTTTTACATTGCGCTCAATTTTACCTACAAACTCATCATCAGGTATTTTACCTTCATAAGTAACCTCGGTATCATACCACCTGCTAAGCTGTTTCATAATATCCTGGATGCTTGCCCGTCTAAACTCAAAAAATCCGTTTTTCCAGGCAATAGCCTCATCGGTATCCGCATCAATAACCTGTACATTATCATCCTTAACAATGCCCTGCTGACCGGGCTTCAGAAAATTACGCTTACTACCATTGTTTAACTGAATGGCACCTTCCAGCAGGGTGGTTTTTATCGCTGCTTCATCGCTATAGGCCATGATATTAAAATGGGTGCCTAAAACCTTTACCTGCATCTTATCAACTTTTACCATGAAAGGTTTCGCGGTATTTTTTGCCACCTCAAAATAAGCCTCGCCGGTTAGCTCCACACTACGTTGGTTACCGGCAAAAGCAGTAGGGAATTTTAATGACGAAGCCGCGTTTAGCCAAACCTTTGTGCCATCGGGCAGTATAACCTGGTATTGGCCGCCGCGGGGCGTAGTGATAGTGTTATAGGTAATTGGTTCATTAGTTGCAGCATCATTACCCCTGTCAACCGCGTAAATAAGTTGTCCGTCTTTAGTTTTTCTGATACTGATCTTTCCTTTTTTGGCAAGGGTGCCAATTTTGGCAGAATCCAATACCAGTTTGGCACCATTTTCAAGTGTGAGTATGGCTTTGTTATTGCCCGGGTCAACATCGTGCTTGATGGCTTTTGTACTATTGGCGATGAATGACCGTTTGGCGTTTAGCTGAATATAGTAGTATGTTCCGGCTCCGATAGCCACCAGTATAATTGCTGCTGCAGCTACATTCCTCATGGTAAAGAACCTGATCACTTTAGGCGGATGCTGTTTTTTTGACTGATAAACAGTTTGCTGCAAACGCTTAAGCATTTTAGCCTCCAGTTGCTCTTTTACACCCAATACAGATTCGTCCCACCCCTGGGTGGACTGAAAACTATCGAAAAAATCCAATAACAACCGCTCCTCTTCGGCAGAAGTTGTTCCGTTTAAATACTTATCAATAAGTTGTAAAAATTCCTGCTGCTGCACAATCTGGTTTTTTAAGGAGAGTATAAAAACCAGCTTATCCCCTACGCAGCAATCAAAAATTTATTAATTATTAAGTAACCGTTATTTTTTAATTAAAAGAAACAGCACCTGGAGCAGGAACGTACTGCCTATAGAGGTTCGGAGCTGCCGCAAGGCTTTGGTTAGATGGTTTTCGACCGTTTTGGTAGATATGTTTAATTGCGACGCGATTTCCTTATGGCTTAAACATTCTTCGCGGCTTAATTTGTATACCTCCCGGCATTTTTCGGGGAGGGTGCTTACTATTGAGCTTATCCGGGCGGTTAGCTCTTTATATTCAATATTGTCATAAACTGCAGGGGCATGTATGCGTTGTAAAACATCATCATAAATATCGCCCCTTACCGCGCCCGTTCGTATTTGCCGGTAAACTTCATAACGGATGGAGGCATATAAATAAGCTTTTAACGATACGGTGATGCGGGTGTTGTACCGGTTGTTCCAAAGTTTGATGAATAATTCCTGTATGATATCTTCGCAAACCTGTCTGTCTTTTAAAACATGAAAAGCTGAAGTGTAAAGTACTTCCCAGTATCTTTTATAAATCGCCGATAGTGCCGTTTCATCGTCCTGTTTTAAGCGGTCGATTAGTTGTATATCACTTAAAGCTCTTTTATCGGACATATTTCAACCGGGTTAACATCAAACCATATTGTTAATTTAATTAATATTAACCGAATGTTTATATAAAACACCAACCCGTAAAATCAACCTGAATAACAGTCAGTTATACGAGGTAACAATTTATCAAGGAATTGGTTGTAGTAAATTGAAATGTATTTACATTTAGTTTATTGACATCATAAGGTAAGCTAACGTGCTTTAAACATTGCCTTGTAGTTGATTTAAAGCGCAAAAAAAGAGCCATCTCTCAATGGCTCTTTTTTTCTTAAGGATTTGCTTATTTTAATATTCCGTTAGCCAACGCCAATTCTTCGCCGGTTATAGTGTGCGGACGGGTTTTATAAATTTCGAGGGTTACATTTGCATGGAGGCCCTGAATTATAGCTACACTTTCATTTACGCGGCTCACCGGTACATGCGGGTCAGGGTCGCCGGTGGTGATGAATATAGGGGTTTGGTTAAAATCACCTTTGTAATTATCATGGATCAGTTTTTCGCCTATCAATCCACCGGTAAAAGCTATTATGCCACCGTAGCGGCCCGCATTGCGGGTCACATACTCCAGGGTTAAACAAGCACCCTGCGAAAAACCCAGGAAATAAATATTTTCCTGAGCTATTCCTTTTTGTTTGATATCCTCTACCAATTCGCCAATAACCGCCAGCGCCGAATCAAGGGCGGGCTGGTTATTACTTACCGGTGCCATAAAACTGTAAGGGTACCAGCTATGTTCTGTTGCTTGTGGTGCAAAAATGGCATAACCATCAAGCTCCAGGTGATACTGTAATGTTATAATACTTGCTGCTGATGCCCCACGGCCATGCAGCATAATGATGGCTTTTTTAGCCTGTTCAACGGGTGTGCCCGCTGTAACTATTTGTTTATTGTGCGTATACATGATTGTGCTGTGCAATTAAAATTCTGTGTGTTCTTAAAGGCTGTGTGCGATTCCCCTGGGGAGGGGTCTGTTAACAAACCCTATGTCATTTCGAACGATAGAGAGAAATCTTCTACGACTTTTCATACGAACTTTGCATGGTGTAGAAGATTTTTCGCTATCGCTCAAGAGATAGTTTCTCTTTCGCGCCTCCCTCATTCCCTTCCCCGGCTCTATCGAAATGACATTTTTTTTAAAAAGATGTGTACACATCGAAGCTCTCAAGAGGGAAATAAAAACATTTAATTATACTAATGATGGCAGTGATTTTTCCAACTCTTCGCGCATGTTTTCATACTGAGCGGGCAGTTTAAGGCCGCTGCCTAATTGTTCAACCGGCTCATCAACTGAGAAGCCAGGGTTATCTGAAGCCAGTTCAAACAATACGCCTCCTGGTTCACGGAAGTATAAAGAGTAAAAGTAGTTCCTGTCTATCTTATCAGTAATATGTAAGCCCAGGTCGGCTATTTTTTCACGGTACTGCATTAATATCTCATCATTTTTAACGCGGAACGCCACGTGGTGAACTGAACCTCCTGCAACATGTCCGGCTACCTCCCCGGCTACCTCAACCAGGTCAACTATGGCAGCGTTATCCACCGCGTCGGTTATAAAACGGTAACGGTTTACATGTTGTTCCAACAGGCGGTAACCAAACACATCGGTTAGTATTTTGGCAGTGGCTTCAATTTTATTTGAAGTAATGGTAATGTTATGAAAACCACGGGTAGCATTTTCTGCTTTAACATCCGCTGTTTCCCATGGCAACCGGGTATCGGCAGTTTTAGGCACAATCAGCTCCAACTTCAAACCATCAGGATCAAGAAAAGTAAGGTATTGCTCGCCAAATTTTTCGGCGGGTTTGTTGTATAATATGTTGTTAGCTTCAAATCTTTTCAACCAGAAATCCAAACTGCCCTCAGGTACRCTGTAACCAATTTCAGTAACCTGACGTGCGCCCCTGCGACCCGGAGAAATACCTTCCCACGGGAAAAATGTAAGGATGGTTCCGGGGGTACCTACCTTGTCGCCATAATATAAGTGGTAAGTATTCGGATCATCAAAGTTCACCGTTTTTTTTACCATTCTTAAACCCAGTACCCTTGTATAAAAATCATAGTTTTTTTTGGCAGCGCCTGCAATAGCAGTAATGTGATGTATGCCGTTTATTGTATTTTCCATTGTATTCCTTTTCAAATCAAAAATTAATAATTGTTTTAATTGATGATTCAAATTTACCCCGGAAAACAACGATTACACTTGATGTAGGATAAGAAAAAAGGGTGGTAGGTATTTTTTGGCAAATGGCACAGGAGACTCACCCCGCCTGCGCTTCGCTGGGCGACCCTCTCTGCGGCTTCGCCGCAAAGAGGGTTAAGGAGGAAAAATAAGTTTGTCATGCTGAACATAGTGAAGCATCTATTATTCGACATGCATGTTGTTGAGTAGATCCTTCGTTCCTCAGGATGACAGTTAAAATGAAAAACTTTTTAATCCCCTCTTTCCGCCGAAGGCGAAGAGAGGGTGACCAAGCGCAGCGATGGTCGGGTGAGTCTAATCAACAATCTTCATAACTTAATTAAGGTATGCTTGCCTACCCCTCAGCTTTAGTACTAAATAAAAACACTGCCGATTCGCCCAGGATCACCTGGTCGCCCTCGTTCATTGGGTGACCGATCTGCGTGGAGTTTAATTTGATCATTTTGCCATCGGCAGCTATATGGATCTTGGTTTTATTGCTTGGAGGCACCCCTCCTTCATCGGCAAATATCATAAAGCGTTCAGCATCTTTGTCCCATTCAATATGGGCATGTTGCCTGCTGATGAACTTATTGCTCTCATCTGTACTGGCAGCCGGGAATATGAGTTTATTTATGCGGTACGATCCATTATCCGTAACCGATTTTTTATCTCTGCCTATGTTTATTTTATTGTCTGTAGCTTTTATCACATATTCTTCCTGCTCAGCTTCGCCGCTCAGTATCCTGATATAGGCTATCGCCGATGAGGCATTATGCATCACCTGTCTACGGGTATGCATCAGGAAAGCAGCATCGAGCTCAGGTATTTTGGTGGCCTCGATGGGTAATTCGTCTGTAAAAGAAACTTCAATTGTCCAGTCGGCGGGCAGGTCAAGCGCATAATCATCAGCTATTTTTTGTACCTCTTTCCTGAACTTCTCTTTTTCGTGCACATACACAGCCCCTTCGTACAGGTGTTTATCCTCGGGTATCGTGGCTATAAAAAGCAGCAGTTCTTTAATATGGCCGCCCTCACCGCCCTCTACCTTTTGCAGTGCTTCTTTTATAAAACGCAACAGGGCATCGCGCAAGCTTTTCACATCCCAGTCGCGTTTCTTTTTGTTATTGCTAAATAAATTAAATGCCATGCTTAATACTTTTTATGGATTTACTTCTTCTGTTGATGCGGTATCTTCCGGCACCTTTATTTCTTCTGATGACTGTACTTTTTCAGGCATCACTACCTTTTCGGGTATAAAGCTTTTCATATAACCCTTTTTCAGCAAGAAAGGTATTACGTGATTCCCTGCTAACCTCACCGCATCTGATGATCCCTTGGTTGATTCAATACGAATACAAACCACCATATTGCCGGTGCCTTTAGCCTCGGGTGCAAAAAACACATACCAGCCATCGTTTACACTTTTATTTTTTACAATACGCTCGGGCGTACCGCTCTTACCTGCCACAGCTATATGCAATATAGGTACTTTTGGCGCACTTTGCGCTATCATATATTGTTTGAGCAGGGCGGCGTATTCCGGTTTCTCGGCCAGTTTTATACCCCCTTTTACAGCCATTACCGTATCGTTAATTTTCAACACAAAACGGTTGGCGCGTAATATACCATCATTTGCCACGCCCGAGATTAGCCTGGCTACTGCCGCGGGTGTCGCGATCAACTCACCCTGGCCCCATGCCATACCCGATATACCTTTAGCCCTTGTTTTATGAATATTATTAGGATCATAACGCGGCTTGGTATTAAACTCGGTTTTACGCCACAGATTGCGCCATTTTTCTTCCTGCTCATCATTCTGAACCGGTTTATTATAATAGTAGCCGCCTACACCATGCAAAAACATCCCGGTTTTTAAATACAGGTTTGCCATATACTCTTCCAGGTGCTGCTGGTTGGCCAGCTTTATAAAATATACGTTGTTTGATTTGGCAATAGCCCTTTCCATACTGATCATCCCGGTTTCATCGGGTTCAATACCTTTGGTACGGATACGCTCGTTCATGCTTACATGATATACAACATCTGCCGCGCTCATACCTAACTTATTAAATGCCGACATGGCCGTTAACACCTTGGCCGTTGAACCCGGTTGCGAAGCATACGTAAAACCAAGATCGGTAGTGGTCATCCAGGTAGCTAATTTATTCTGATCTGCCTGCGGCATGGTCAGTTGATCCCAGTTACGCACCGGCGGTAAAGGGTACACTGCCGATGCCAGTACATCCCCTGTGTTAGCCTCCATCACCACAACCGAAACCCGATTATCCAACAAAGCTGTATCGGCAGCTATGGATTGTTGTATACTGGTTTGCAGTTCGGCATCAACAGTAAGCTGCACGTCACGGTTCTTGTTTTTAAATGCCGCTATTTCGGGCCCGTTTATATCGGCCAGCAGCAATGGGGCCAGCGCGCTATAATCTCGTTTGCTTACGGTCATCTCTTTCATCCCGCGAGGTAAAAACCGGTCTTCCTGAAAACGGGATGCCTTTACATTATAGCTGGTTACGGGCATTTTAAAACCGCGCAGTTCGGCGGCGTGCTCATACTCGGCAAAGTAGCCGTTGGTACTGCCGTTAAATACACCGGTATTGTCATCACCCGTCCAGAAAAACATCTGCTCCTCGAAAGGATAAAACCTGTCCAGCCGCTTGTGCATGGCCGAATCCAGATCATAATGCATCAATCCCGTAGCGGCTAATTTGTCTTTTTGCTTCTCTATCAACTCCGGCTTGCTGGTAGCCAGGACCAGGCCGTTACGATCCAATAATGAACCGGCCTGCAGCTTGTTCATCAGGATAGCAATGCGTGGGTTATAGCTAAACATGCGCAAACCGCTTTTATCGGCCACCAATGCTGGCTTCACCACCCAATGTTTATTATCGGCGCTATAGCGCGATACATTTACGGTGAGTAAAACCACTGCGGCCAATGCCGCGGCCAATGCGGGCACTAAATTTTTATCCTGCTGCTTGGTGATAAAGCTCATTTGTACCGCCGTACCTTTTACAGATGATACAGACAGCAAAAAACCCGCAGCCACCATATTGATTACCAGCGATGAACCACCATAACTTTCAAAAGGCAGCGATACCCCCGACAGTGGCAATGCACCTATGGAGCCACCGGCTATCAGCAAAAACTGCACAAATGTACAGGTACCAATACCCGCACTAAGGTAAAACAACAAAGGCGTACCTGTTTGCCGGCCTATAATGATAGACCGGTGCAGATAAAGCAGGAACAATATAAATACAGCCGCCATGCCCGCCCATCCAAATTCTTCACCAATGGAAGGCAGTATCATATCGGTATGTGCTTCGGGGATGGTTTTGGCAAAGCCCTGCCCTACACCCGTGCCACTTAAACCGCCGCCTGCCATGGCCCAAAGACCATTAGCTACCTGGTCGCCACCATATACTTCATTGTTCCAGGGATCTTGCCAAATGGCTTTACGTTCTACCAATCGCTCTACCGGACCGGGGATAATTTTATCCAGGCCAGGTATTTTATCAATTGTTAAAAATGCCGTGATCACGATCAAAGCCATAAATGCCGATTCGCTGAGCAGGCGTGGTTTTAAAAATGCTACCAGGCCCCAGATCCCGAATGTGATGGCCGCGCTGAGCCAAACGTTTTCAAAAAACCAGGTGGCCAGTACAAACAATATCACATAACCAGCCGTATGCAGAAAATCGCCGCGGGAAAAGGAGAACAGGATGATGAATGTAAAACAGATCACCATGGCCGGACCTAAATCGCCCAGTACCAAAAACAACAGCAGGGTAATAATAGTGGCTATCAGTGCAAATGAAAAGAACGACCAGCGCTTACCCCAACTGGCGTACTGGCTGATGAACTTTTCGTTAGCGGCAAAAAAACCAGCCAGGAATATCACGATCAGATATTTCACGATCTCACTTGGCTGAAAACCCAACAGGTTCACTTTTACACCGCTACCCTCGGGCCCGGTACCAAATAAAATGGTGCTGAACAATATGCCCATAGCCACAATAGCCCAGGGCCAGCCATTGGCCGCGCTGCGCACGCCTTTAAAAAACAATAACCTGTATAAGGTAGAATCGGCATTAAAACGGCGCAGGTTAAATAACTGCAGTATGCAGATACCACCAACGCCAATACCAAGATAAACAAGCGTGTCTTTAGCTAAAAACCTATCGCGTAGCGGATCTTGTAATGATAATAACGTAAGGAACGAGATACCGGTTAACAGCATTACTAAAGGCAGTATTAGTTGGTCGGCCTGTGGATAGCGGCTGCTGAGTAGCAGGTGAATAATGATGAACCCTGCAAAAAAGCTGCCGGCAATTACCAAGTACCATTCATTAAAATCGTCTTGTGTACGTACTATAAAGGCACCCTCTTTTTTGAGGATATTAAAATCGCGGGTGGATAGCAGCTTAATGCTATGCGGCAATTGGAAAAAGTTGAGTGTTTTATCCTTGTTTAGCTCCACAACGCCCTGCGAACTGCCAAACTCAAAACCCGGCTGCAGGGGCAGTACTTCAAAAGCCTTACCCGTAGGCAGGTTTTTAAATTCATAATTACCGCCGGCATCAGTACGGGCAAAGGCAGTAAGGGATTGCAGCTGGCGCTTTTTGTCGGCATTAATAACGTAAACCTTTTTATAGGCTTTGGTATTTTCGGTGGTTGAGCCTTTTGATCCGGTTTCCTCATCAGAGTAAATACTATCCTGCGGTAGTATCAGGGCCAAACGTACCAATACACCGGCTACTGGTTGTTTTTTATTTTTGATTGTTCCCCTGATGCTGTATTCGCCCAGGTTAAGATCGGTTTGTGTAGATATTTGCGGCGGGTGATTTCTTTCCTGCGTAAAACGAACGGAATCATCGCCGGTATAACCCAATAATGAGCGGGATACGATGACCCGTTTTTTGAATGATTCGCCGCCATTTGCAAATGCATCATCGGCATTTACATAGAATCTGCGTTTGTTGAGCTCCCCGGCATTATCAAACTCCTGGCCGGCATTTGCTTTGGCTGCTATAGTTGCCCTAATGTAGTCAACATCTTTAGGGTCATCAAAATAATATCCTTTTTGCAGTAAAGCGGCAACATTGCGGGCGGTATTTGGCGCGTTCAAATTTACAATGGTACCGTCCCTAAGCCGTTTATCAACATCAACAAACTTTTGCTGCAGCACAAAATAAAGCTTACCAAACAACACAGCCAGCACAATACCGGTCAGCAATAAAAATAGCCGCTCCATTCCCCTGCCCGGCGCCTTTGGTGTACCTTGATCCATTATTATTTAGTGGTTTTTGATAAGGTATCGATCTTGAACAAGCCACCAAACAACCTGCCCGAAATATATTTTTTATCGGGGAAAATATAGGAAGTTTGCACCGGCACCATGCAATTGTTAAATACCACATGCTTTAATACCAATGCATCATTACGGGTAGCAATGGCTACCTTAAAACCTTCGAACGATACACTATCAAGCACAATGTATTTACTGTTGGCCGCAAGGGATATTCCCGGACCGGCATAGGTAGAATCGCGTTTAAATATGATATTTCCTTTGGCCTTAATATACAGGCTATCCTGATTTATATGCAAAGTATCGCTCAATATAATAGGTTGTTTAAAATCAGCATCAGAAAGTATCAGCGTACGGCCTTTTAGTTTATTGATGGTGTCCTGCAGCCTTATTTGATCTGCATTCTTCACCTTTACAGGGGGCACTGCAACCACTTTTACCGGGGTTTGCGTTAGTTGATAGTTTAACCAAAATTGCCATAAAAAACCCGTTAATGCTAAAGCCAGCAATATAAAAAGCACCACCATAGTACCGCGGTTGCTTTTTTGTTTTACAGGTACTGTTAATGGGCCATCGGGCAATTTAGGTTGGGCCAGGGGGTCAATTATTTCATCAGCAGCCTTTGCAGTGGTGGCCGCGGGCCGTGTAGCACTATACTTGCGTGGCGCCTTGTCATTTTGCACCAGCACTACAGTTACGTTGTCTTTTCCACCTTTACTGTTGGCAGCATCTATTAATTTTTCTCCTTTATCCTGTATGGAGCCACTGCCTGTTAGTATAGCTTTAATCAGGTTTTTATCAACCATATCGGTAAGGCCGTCGCTGCAAACCAGTAAGGTATCGCCGGGTAAAAATGGAGATTGCCCGGTTTCAACAAAATCAGGGTCATGCGCTATCTGCGGGTTAAAACCCAGGGCCTTGTTAATTTCATTCCGTTTGGGGTGATCCATAGCAGCCTCCTCGCTAAGCCGGCCAGAATCTTCCAGAAAACCAACAAAGGAATGATCCTTTGATATTTTTATCAGGGAATTATCGCGCAGCAAATACAAGCGGGTATCACCCACGTGGGCATAGTAAAACAGGTTGTTTTGAATATCAATCACGGCAAGCGTTAATACACAAGCCATGTTTTCCAGCTGCTTATCCTCCAGCTTTCTATCATAGATCCTTTGGTTGGCAATTGTAATGGTATTTACCAATAAAGGGACAATGTCACCAGCAATGTATGATAGTTGCTGCAATATGCAATCGCGCGCTATATCGGCAGCAACTTCGCCCCCCACATAACCACCTACGCCATCAATTACACAGGCGATAATGAAATTGCCATCATCGGCTTTTTGGGCAATAAAGGTATCCTCGTTATTATCCCTTTGCTTACCAATATCTGTTATTCCGAAAAAATTATTTGCCATGGTTTTTACTGGAATTTTTTATGTCGATAAAGTGAGCCGCCAATAATAAAACGCATATTGCTAACAGCCCAAATGATAATATTTGTGACATTATGCTTCAGGTTTAAATATGTTGATGCCTATTATACCATTCAGTAATATTTTTGAGTTAAAAGGYAGATCGACCCATTGTGGTGAGTTTACATCGCTTTGAATTACCTCCTGCTCATTGATCAGCGTACGCTCACCAAATGACGCTAAGTAAAGCTTGCCATCGGCTTTATTGAGGCGGATACGCAGATGAGGGGTATTCACCCAATCGCTCGGCACTTTAAACACGGCTGGTTCCTCACGAGTTTCCTCATTGCCCGATACTACAATATCATCGTCCTTCATCAGGTACTCCACCTTGCGGCCCACGAATTGCTTATCGGGCATTATGGTATCCAGCCGGGCTAATACTTTTTCGCCGGGCTTTGCTATTTCCTTCTCGTTATAGTGCAGATCATTAGCATAAGGCAATTCATAATAGCCTTCGCTATAGTAGGTAAAGCCTTTTAATATCTCATTGCTGATATCCAGTGTTTGCGCCACGCCGGTATGCCGTGGGATAAACGTTACACGCAGGTTCTCTTCTTTTTTACTGCTGCCCGGTAACAGCTTGCCTATAAAGCCCTTGTCGCCCTTGGCATAATCAGGATGCGAAACCAACCTGAACACCCATTTGGAGCTGGAGGGCTCTACCTTTTTACCTACCTCCTGGTGCTCACGCAACAGCTCATAAAACTTTTTTACTGATTCATGAACGATAATGCCAAAAAGCCCCGACCGGTTGTTAATGAATTCCTGGTAATCCTCTTCGTTAAAGCTGATGATATATTCGTGGTAAAACACTACACGATCAGCAAATGACAGCTGACCGATAGATTCTTTAAATTTTTCGATAATGTACATGTAAACATCATCGGGGGTAAGTGCCTTAATAGTTGCGGCGGCGGCATTTGCAGGTTTCCCATTAGGCAAAAACCAGTCCTGCAGCCCTATCTTTTGCCAAAACGTTGATTTTGATTCCATTCAGTTATATCCTTTAAATTAACTGGTTAACGCTGTCATAATTAAAAATTCAAATTGGAGGTATCCTTTGTTTTAGCACTATCGCGATAAAATTGAGGTTCCTCGGCAGCCCCGGGCTTTTTATATTTCATTCCCTTCAGTATTGAGTCGGCCTGCGAATCAATTTCTGGCGGAATGCCAGATTCATCCCTGACCGGTGTAGTATCATCCTGCACAGCTGTATCCGCCTTTTTTTTAGGGACAGTGAAGCGGGTAGTAACTGAATCGGCCGGCTTTTTTGATGGCTTAAAAATCCTGTTATATACGCCATGGTATATCCTGTCGCCAAATTTGCTCAGTACCACTGCCGAAAACACAGTAAAACCACACAGCATGATCATAAAGAACACAAAAATAGGTTTTGACATGCGCACCAGTTTCCCGTTATCGGTAAACTTATCTGCACCGGCGGTCAACACAGGTTGGCCCTTACTATTTTCGGCTTCCTGGTAGTACAAAAGCAGACCTTGCAAACGTTCGTTCTCTTTTAACAGAACTGACGCGTTCCAGGTATCATCTTCCTGATTATTACCTACCGCCGAAATACTGCTATACATCAGGGTTTCCTGCAACTCAATACCATTGGTAAACCTATTTTCAGGGTCTTTCTCCAGGCATTTGGATACTACCTGCAGCAGCCATGCAGGCACCAGCATTTCATGTTCTTTCTTTTTATCGGTCCAGCTTTCGGGCAGGTTGGCTTTGCGCAGCTCCATTACATCGGGCACGGGCGTTTCCATGTGGGCAAGCATCACAGCGTTGCGGGAAGTTTCGCCATTATCATGCAGCGGGAAAGGCACCTGTCCTGCTATGAGTTCATACAGAATAATACCATAGCTGTACACATCAGTCTGGAAATACATGAGCCCCTCGTTTTGCTCGGGGGCCATAAACTCAATGGCGCCGGCATGCCTGATACTGGTACGCCGCTGATCATCAGACATAGCCGAAAGACCAAAATCAAGCAGTACATAGTTGCCCGTATGGATGTTGAACTTTACATTATTGCTTTTGATATCGCCATGTTTTACCGATACCTTGTGACAGTGCGATAAAGCATTGGCCAGTTGATCGGCCAGTTTGATGATCTCTTTTATAGTAAAAATTGGCTCGTGCGGAGGTTTTAGCAGATCCTCCAGATCAGGACCATCAATGTATTCCATTTCGATAAATGGAAACGAACCGCTTTCGGTAATGCCCGAATTTAAGATCTTAACTACATTGGGATTAGGTTCTTCATTTACTTTTTTTAGTTTTTCAACTTCGTTCTGAAAATTCCTGAAATTCTTATCGTCGGTGCTTTCGGTGTGAATGGGCGTTGGCAATAATTTTACTGCAGTAATGATAGGGCCGTAACGCCTGCCTTTATAAACTGAGCCTTGTCCGCCCGTTCGCAAAGCCCCCATATTCTCCAAACCCTCGGTTATTGTAAATACTTTGCTCATTGAGTAATTATCCTTGCGGTGCTATCAGCGTAAAATAACATCATATTTAATATTCTGTTATTTGAACATAACGCACGCGTTAGTGTTTGGTATAAAAATAGGAAAAAAAATATGGGATGAGGATTATTGATTTGCAGATGTGCAAATTGTATGATGTACAGATTATTTGTCTGAACCGGGATTAAAGGGATTTGTCTGAACCAGGATTTTTAGGATTAAAGGATTACCAGGATAAAAAATCATATTAATCCCTAAATCTGTTTAATCCCGGTTCAGACAGCCCTCTTTAATTCACCATCAGTTCATCAACCAATAGCCAGGCTTTGGCACCGGCAATGTATTCGCCGGGGGGGATGATGCCTTTATTAGTTCCTTTTATCCTGATATATCTTGCCTGTACGGGTTTAACGGTTGCCCTTACCGTATTGATACCATTGGCATTAAAGGCGGTTTGCCTGTAAACTTCGGTATAGGTTTTTCCATCAGTAGATACTTCGAACGTGAGCACCTGTGGTTCCCACATTTTTTGCCAGTGATATTTTAATACATTGATACCCAATTGTGATACTTTTTGAATCGCCCCCAGGTCAACCACAGCATCCAGATCATCTCCGTTGAAACCGTACCACTGCCCATCATTATATAATTTATTACCAAACACACCATTCACCAGTCCAAATGTATTTCCTGTGTTATAAGCGCCTTGTGGCTGGTTGGTAAGTGTTATTGTTTTGCCTACTGCTTTATGCAGGTGAAAATCTTTTTCAAACACACGCCCATATTGTTTCCCAACACTGAATACGGCTGCCTTTATCTGGCCAGATGTACCAATGGTAAACGGTTTGCTGTACTTTTTGCTCTTAGAGCTTGGTAGTGAGCCATTAGTAGTATAATAAATTTGGCTTCCGGGCAGGGTGCTGTTTAAAGCAAGCAGTACTTTATGATCTGATGATTCGGCTACACTGTCGGTAATTTCATCAAACGTGTTTGCCGCGTTTACATTGAATTGTTTCAGCAGAGCCTGTTGATAACGTAAGTGTTTCAAAAAAACTGTATAATCCTTATTTTCTTTGGCCGTCCACGCTATTTCTGATAAAGCCAGCATCCTCGGGAACAACTGGCGCTCGGCCTGGGCGGGACTGGCCATGTATTCGCTCCAGGCATTGGCCTGTACGCCTTTGATATATTTTGCTTCATCGCCAGAAAGTTCTTTGGTTAAAGGTTCATAATTATAAATTTTACTTAAAGGATTATAACCGCCCCCAGCTATCGGTTCACTGGGGTAAAGCGACTGGTAATAATCAAGATAAACATATTTTTCGGGCGTCATGATAGCATCATGATGTTGTTTGGCAGCGGCAATACCGCCCTCTTCGCCCGTCCAGCTCATTACGGTGGCGCCGGGGGTTAGGCCTCCTTCCAGAATCTCATCCCAACCGATGATCTGCCTGCCTTTACTGTTCAGGTATTTTTCCATACGGCCTATGAAATAACTTTGCAGCTCGTGCTCATCCTTCAAATGCTCGTCCTTAATGCGCTGCTGGCATTTAGGGCAGGTTTTCCATTTTGTTTTGGGACACTCATCACCACCTATATGAATATATTTCGATGGGAAAAGTGGTAGCACCTCATCCAGCACATTTTGTAAAAAAGTAAAAGTTTCTTCGTTTCCGGCGCAATACACATCATCAAAAATACCCCAGTAGGTAGCGGTTTTATATGGCCCGCCTGTACAGCCCAATTGCGGATAAGCAGCCAGTGCAGCGAGGGCATGACCGGGCATTTCAATTTCGGGGATGATGCTAATATGTCGTTCCATGGCATATTTTACCACGGCTTTAACTTCTTCCTGCGTATAATATCCGCCATAACGTTTACCATCAAAACGGTGTGGACTATCTCTTTTATGTCCAACGATGGTTTCGTCGCGCCAGGCCGAAATGCTTTGCAGCAGTGGGTATTTTTTTATTTCGATGCGCCAGCCCTGGTCGTCGGTAAGGTGCCAGTGGAAGGTATTGATCTTGTACAGAGCCAACAGGTTTATCCATTTTTTGATGGTTTCTACCGTAAAAAAATGGCGACTCACATCCAGGTGCATCCCCCGGTAAGCAAACCGCGGATGATCTTCAATAGAGCATCCCTGAACAGTAATTTTCCCGTTGGATGAATGCAGTAATTGGATGAGCGATTGCAAGCCATAAAACACACCGGCCTGGTCGTGCCCGGTAATGGTGATCTGTTTTGCGGTTACTGATAATATATAGCCCTCTGGCTGTATAGCTTTAGTTGAATCAATATTTAATTGGATGGATGAAGTAGCTACTTTTTTGCCGGTTGCCAGGTTATACCCGGCAATTGAATGAAAATATTGATTGAAGAAAATCAGGTTATCCGGACTTATATTCGCTCCAATAGTTATGCTTGTTGATGGTGTAAAGCTGAACACTTCATTGGTTTTCTCTACCTTAAACGGCTGCGGTATAATGCCCTGTTCTTTAATTTGTGCATGGGTGCCTTGATGAATAAGCATCAAACAGCAAAATATACTGCATACCGTTTTTAAAATAAACTTACGGGAATTAAGCGGGTTGACCATCGGCGTTGAATTGTTAAAGCCGAATATAGTTGTTTATGAATGAATTGGAATAATAAAGGCATTTTTTGCATTGTACATCGAAGTTCCCCTCTTGAGAGGGGGCGCATAAGGTAGTGTGATGGCAGGGGTGTGTTTCGTCGCTTATAAAGAGCACCCCCTCCGCCCCTCTCAAGAGGGGAATCGCACTTCCCTGTGCAACTTAAACTACATCGCCCCGATAGCCTTGCGGTAATTGTTAATGGCTGTGATAATGGATTGCACAATTTCGTTTTGCCCCTCGGGAGAGTTCAGGTAGTCTTCTTCCTCCGGGTTGTTGATAAAACCCGTTTCGATGAGCACGGCCGGCATGGCGCTATGGGCCAAAACCAAAACGCCCTGTTCTTTTACACCAGCGCTTTCGCGGCCGTTGGTATCCACAAACTCGGTATTCAGCAGGTCGCCAAAAAGGATGCTTTGCTTACGGTATTTTTGTATATAGGCATTAAGTATGATGAGGTTTGAAGGATCGCTTTCATCATAACTCTCATAGTTTTCCTTATAGTTTTTTTCAATGAATATGGAAGAGTTTTCACGTACTGCTTCTTCCTGTTCCTTTAACCTGTGAAAACCATAAACCAGCAGCAATACACCCCGCCTTTTATGCGCTGAGGAGCCAGTGCCTTCGGGCGATGAGTTGCAGTGGATGGAAATAAACAGGTTGCCATGATTCTGATTAGCAATAGCCGACCGCTGGTTCAGCGGAATAAAAGTATCATCTGTGCGGGTCATGATAGCATTAACACTGGTGATCTGCGAATCAATAGCCGCTTTTAGTTTTTTGGCTATGGCCAGGGTCACATTTTTTTCAACCGAATAAGAGCCCCGTGCCCCCGGATCTTTACCGCCATGCCCGGCATCAATAATGATAGTTTTAAACCTAAAAGTAGATAAAACAGGTATAGTATCTCGCGCAGGGGTAAAGGCGCTAAAACAAAAAAACAGCAATAAAAGCCCGCTGTTAATGATAATTATTCTGGAAATCCTGGTGGTAAAGTTCATTTTTTAACAGCCTTTTTACTGCATTTTGGGCATAAGCCGGTGGCATACAAGGTAAAACCTGTGGGTTCAAATCCATTAGGTAAATTTATGGCAGGCAGGTGCATATCATCTAAACAATAAACGTTTTTACAATTGGTACAGTTAAAATGCAAATGCTCATCGTGGTGATGCCCTTCATTGCAATTGGATGTGCACAGTGCATAATTGGCGGTACCATTTAAATCAAACACTTTATGGATGATGCCCTTTTCTTCAAACGCGTTCAGGATACGGTAAAGCGTAACCCGGTCAATATCGTTCATCACACTCTCCAGGTCGGGCTGTGAAGTGGCAGCGCTCCTTGACGACATCATGGATAAAACCCTGAGCCGGGGGGCAGTTTTTTTTAAATGATGCTTGTTCAGCAAATCTTCAAAATGAAAATTATTGCGGGTTTGTGCCATTTAATTTAGTAGGTATAACAATACAGGATACAAATTTAACAAGAATAACCAATGGTTTAAAATAAGGTGTGGTTAATTAGTAAAAGTTTAACAACTACCTGATATTGTGCCTGCAAGTCCTGGTACATTTATAGTTTACAAAATGCGCAATGGCAATAAGCAATCCACCAGCAGGTACTACAATCCCTTCGGCCCACCCTTTTATGAATGCATGACCCAGCATAATAATTACAAAACCTGTTATCAGTAAAAACAATGGTAGAGGTTGCCGGTGGGTACGCAGGTAAGATAAGCCAATAGAGTACACCCCTATCATCAACGCAAAAATGATCATCCCCCACTCTACCCAGGCATTGGCCAGAAGACCAAGACCAAGCAGTGGCAAACTGGTAAATAATACCGGCACCACAGCGCAATGTATGGCGCACAAGGTTGAGGCGGTTATCCCGATGTTATCAAGTCGTGAAGATGTTTTTTGAAAATCCATGTGATGCAAATATAAATTAATGCAACACAATTGCATTAATTTATATGTATTTTTATCGAATTTTATTTTAACTATTTAGTAACAACTGCTTAATATTGACGTCAATAATTATTTTGCAACTATTATCTATTGATAAACTGTGGCTATAACAGCGCTTTATAAATTAAAACAAAACTGGCAAAATGCTTATGACACCAGTTTAAAACGCCTCAAGCTATTGATCGGTGCCATACTGATCGTGGGTATTATCAGTACCATGCCTTCTTTTTTCAGGGGTATTGAAAGTAGAGGCGGCTTTGTTCTTAACGACCGGGTATTGGCCCACCTACCAGCCTATGATGTATCAATATTAATTTTTACTATTATATGGGGCATGGGCATATTAATGCTGGTAAGGATCATGTATAAACCAGCCATTTGCGCAACCTATCTATGGACATTAATATTTGTTTGCATTGCACGGTTCATATCTATAAGCCTGGTAAGGCTTGACCCGCCTGCCGGTTTAGTACCGCTCACTGATCCGCTTACAGGTTGTTTTTATGGCCATGCCGCCATCACCAGGGATTTGTTTTTTTCGGGCCATACCTCAACCATGGTCATGATTTATCTTAATCTCGAAAAAAGAAGCGATAAGGTCATCGCCTTCATAGCTGCTATTGTGGTAATGTTCCTGCTGCTTATACAGCATATTCATTATACGATGGATGTACTGGCCGCTCCTGTTATAGTTTACTGCTTATACCGGTTTACCCGTTCGCTCGATCTGTGATAGGATAGGTCTACCTATTCATTATACTTTCTTTGTTTATTTATTAAATGCAACATAATTGCATTTAATATTTTAATCTGCTATGTTTGCTTAAAATAATTGCAGATGGAAAAGAAATTACCTGTAACCGTATTAAGCGGTTTTTTAGGCAGTGGTAAAACAACTTTATTAAATCATATCCTGCACAACAAGCAGAATTT
Organism: Mucilaginibacter sp. P4_E8; assembly: GCF_056401495.1. NCBI lineage: Bacteria > Pseudomonadati > Bacteroidota > Sphingobacteriia > Sphingobacteriales > Sphingobacteriaceae > Mucilaginibacter > Mucilaginibacter sp. P4_E8. Next base: position 39,028 of record NZ_JBFUJG010000019.1, on the reverse strand, counting down.
AAAGGTGGCTGTTATAGTTAACGATATGAGCGAGGTGAATATTGATGCCCGCCTCGTGGCCAATCAAAAAACATTATCCCGTACCGAAGAAAAACTGGTAGAAATGAGCAACGGCTGCATTTGCTGCACCTTACGCGAGGACCTGATGATAGAAGTAGAGAAACTGGCCAAAGAAGGCCGTTTTGATTACCTGTTGATCGAAAGCACCGGTATATCAGAACCTATTCCTATTGCCCAAACATTTAATTTTGCCGATGAAGCCGCCGGTATCGACCTGAGCCGTTTTTCGGTACTGGATACCATGGTTACCGTGGTGGATTGTTTTAACTTTTATAAAGATTTTGGCAGTTCGGAGTTGTTACTTAACCGTGATTTGGTAGATGACCCCGGCGACCGCCGCACCATTGTTAACCTGCTTACCGACCAGATTGAGTTTGCCGATGTAATATTGCTCAACAAAACCGATCTGGCATCGCCCAAACAGGTAAAAGTAATAGAGGCTTTGATCACCAGACTTAACCCCGGGGCAAAAATATTACACACCGAATTTGGAAAAGTTGATCCTGCCGAGATCTTGAACACCGGCTTGTTTGATTTCGACAAAGCCTCACAATCTGCCGGGTGGATAAAGGAATTGAACGGCGAGCACACGCCCGAAACAGAAGAATATGGCATCAGTTCGACTGTGTTCCGGTCTAAAAAGCCTTTTCATCCGGAAAGATTTTATCATTACCTGCACTATGATTTTCCGCAAAACATTATCCGTTCAAAAGGTTTGTTCTGGATAGCATCAGCCCCCGATGATGCGTTAAACTTTTCGCAGGCGGGTGGTTCATCGCGATTAGAGAATGCCGGAGTTTGGTGGGCCAGTATGCCTTATCAGCAACGTATCAGATATAGTGACTTTGTAGAGAACCGCGAATTCATTGAAAAGGATTGGTCAAAAGATTTTGGCGACCGCCACAACGAACTGGTATTTATAGGCGAGCAATTAAACAAGGCGATGCTGATGGAAGAGCTGAGTAACTGCCTGATAACTGATGCCGAGCTAAAAGATTTTTTAGCGGGAAAAAGTTTTGCTGACCCTTTTAACAACCACTCCAGTTAATACCTCTGTTATATATCCAGATCATGCATCAGGTGCATAGAATCTTTAAGATCCCGGTACAGCTTTTTATATACGCTAAATAATTTGCTGTACCGCTCATGGTTTTGGCTATTTGGCTCAATAACTGTTTCACCGCTAATTTCTGTTAACCGATTATAGCTTTCAGGGTGCAACACCTGCATAGCCAGATAAATAGCGCCTACGGCCGATGCATCCTCGGGTTGCAGTACTACCAGTTTTTTACCAGTGATGTCGGCCAGGATCTGTGTCCACACGCCGGAACTTACAAAACCGCCGCTGATATTAACCTGGGTGATATTTACCGAAGCGTCTTCAACGGTTTTAAGTACATCATAGAGGGCAAAGCAAACGCCCTCAAGGGAGGCCCTTAAAAAATGAGTACGGCTATGGGCAGGCTTGATATTAAAAAAGGCTCCACTGCTTTTTGTATCCCAAAGCGGTGCACGTTCGCCATACAAATAGGGTAAAAATATCAAACCATCGCTTCCGGCAGGTACAGTTTCAATCGCATTAAATAGTTCATCATAATCAGCAGCCGACAGCTTTTCCTTTTGCAGAAAGTTTTTCAGTAACCAATTAATAGCTATGCCACCGTTGTTTACCGCTCCGCCACACACAAAAGTTCTTTCATTAAGCAGGTAATTGAAGGTCATACCCTCAAAGTTGTAAACCGGTTTGGGACTGGTGATGCGCACCGCGCCGCTGGTACCAATGGTAAGGGCGGCAATGCYCGGTCCGGTGGTATGGCTGCCCAAATTGGCACAGCAGCCATCGCTGGCGCCAATGGTAAAATTGGTTTTTTGCGGGATACCCAACATTGCGGCTGTAGCCGCATCCATATCATCACGATAATAGGTGGTATTTTCTGGTCGCGACAGTTTATCTGCAGATACACCTGCCAGCGCGCAGGCTTCGGCGCTCCACTCCAGCTTTAAAATATCAAACAAACCCGTTGCCGAAGCAATAGAGTAATCAATCTGAAAGCTATTAAACAACCTAAACCATATAAATTCTTTAACCGATATAAACTTATGTGCCTGGGTAAACAGCGTCGGTTTGTTGGTACGCAGCCAAATCAGCTTGCATAAGGGCGACATGGCATGTATTGGCGTTCCGGTGATACGATAGATCTCCTCACCCTGGTCAGAATCTCTTAAACCTTGCGCAATGTTCTCGCTCCGTGCATCAGCCCAGGTTATCATAGGCGATAAGGGAATACCCTTTTTATCAACCGGTATAATACTGTGCATGGCGCTGCTCAGGCTCACCGCCTCTGGTGCATAACCTATCTTCACTACAATTTCCTGCAGGCATTTTACAAAAGCGTCCCAGATCAATAAAGGGTCCTGTTCACTATAGCCTGGCTCAGGGCTGTTAATGGGATAATGATTTTGCACTACGCCCAATGCCTCGCCGGTTAAAGTTACAGCTACCGCCTTAGTGCTGCCTGTGCCAATATCGATGCCTAAAATATATGGTTGCATATCAGGCCACAAAATAGGATTTATCTTGGGATGCAGGAAATAAATAGCGAAAGCCTCACTCTGGCCCTCTCCTTTGGAGAGGGAGTGAAAGCCAATTATTAATAACATGAAAAGTAAAGTCCTCTCCTTTGGAGAGTAATAGCCCATGAAAAGACAGACGACTATAATTAAACGCGGTATCGACTCACCCCGACATCGCTGCGCTTGTCATCTCTCCCTACGCTCCGCGCAAAGAAGGGACTTCAACATTTTTTTTCTTTACCCTCTTTGCGGCGAAGCCGGAGAGAGGGTGGTCCAGCGAAGCGTAGATCGGGTGAGTCAACTGTGGACGGTATTATTTCCCTTCAAAGTTTGATAGCTGTCTTTTCATGGGCTATTACTCTCAATAGAGGGCCGGGGTGGGCCCCCGCCACCCCTTCCTCCAGCTGAGATTTCCATGACAGTCCATGACAGTTCCCATATTTTTAATCTCTAAATTAGCTTTACCAATATAAACCAATTAGTGTATGCAAATAATTTTCGGAGTTTTCTTTCATTTCATCGGTGGCTTTGCTTCGGGGAGCTTTTACATCCCCTACAAAAAAATTAAAGGTTGGGCCTGGGAAAGCTACTGGATAGTAGGAGGCATTTTTTCATGGTTTATTGTACCGCCGCTGGCTGCATGGTTAACTATCCCCGGTTTTGCAGATATTATTAGTCATACCAGTACAGAAGTTATCGGGTGGACATACTTAATGGGTTTACTTTGGGGCATTGGCGGGCTCACTTATGGTTTAGGCGTCAGGTACCTTGGCGTGTCTTTAGGCAGTACCATTATACTCGGGCTTTGCTCGGTTTTTGGCGCGCTGATACCATCCGTTTATTATGATATTTTCCCGAAGGAGGGCAAGGATACTTTCAGTATGCTGCTGCATACCCAATGGGGTCAATTCGTTTTACTTGGCATTTTACTGTGTGTAATAGGTATTATTATCTGTGGTAAGGCAGGTATGATGAAGGAAAAAGAACTATCGGCCGATAAAACCATTGCGCAGGAAAATAAAGATTATCGCTTTGGCCTGGGTATTCTGGTAGCCATAATTTCGGGCGTGTTAAGTGCCTGTTTTAATTTCGGCATAGAGGCGGGTAAGTCAATGGCCGATACCGCTAATCAGCTTTGGCAGGCGGCCAATCCGGGCCAGGGCAATTTCCTGTTTCAAAATAATGTAACTTACATTATTATACTATGGGGTGGCCTCACCACTAATTTTATATGGTGTATGGTGCTTAATGCACGCAATAAAACCTTTGGTAACTATACCGATAAAAAAACACCGCTGCTTAAAAATTATCTTTTCGCGGCACTGGCCGGTACTACCTGGTTCCTGCAGTTCTTTTTTTACGGTATGGGCGAAAGTAAGCTGGGTAATGGTGCCAGCTCATGGATCCTGCACATGGCCTTTATTATACTCATAGCCAATATGTGGGGTCTGGTATTAAAAGAATGGAAAGGTGTAAGTAAAAAGGCTTTTGCCACCGTAATAGCCGGTATATTGGTTATTATCCTCTCGGTACTGGTGGTAGGTTATGGTAATTCAATCAAATAAAAAACAAACTCATTAATTCAATAAAGTAAAAGCTCAATCAATAATTCACTAACTCAACAATTCAATAATTAAAATATATGTCTGTCAGAACAACACCATTTAAGCATGTAAGCTACCTGTGGGATGATGCAAAAGCCGCCGAACTGGAAGGCGATGAAGTTGCCCTGTTAATATACCGTTCAAATTTATTGGGAGCCGATCTGAGGCTTACCAATTATGGCGGGGGTAATACTTCATGTAAATTAATATCAAAAGACCCGCTAACCGGCAGTGAGGTTGAGGTAATGTGGATCAAGGGCTCGGGCGGTGATATTGGTACGCTTAAAAAAAGCGGACTGGCTGCCTTGTATGTCGACCGTTTGCGCAGTCTTAAAAACGTTTATCGTGGTGTACAATATGAGGATGAAATGGTAGAACTGTTTAACCATTGCATTTATGACCTGGCGTCAAAAGCTCCTTCAATTGATACCCCGCTGCATGGCTTTTTACCATTTAAACACATTGACCACCTGCATCCTGACGCGGCTATTGCTATTGCCGCAGCTAAAGACGGTAAAAAAATAACCCAGGAGCTGTTTAATGGTACTATAGGCTGGGTGGAGTGGAAAAAACCAGGCTTTGAACTGGGCTTGCAATTAAAGCAATGCCTTGACGAAAACCCCGGCATCCGTGGTATTATGTTAGGCTCACATGGTTTATTTACCTGGGGCGATACTGCTTATGAAAGCTACATGAACACGTTGGAAGTTATTGAGCGTTGTGCCGAATATTTAGAAGAAAATTACGGCAAGAAAGGCCCTGTTTTTGGCGGTCAAAAAGTACAAAGTTTGGACGAAGCCGGCCGTAAAAAACAAGCTGCTGCTATTGCTCCTATTCTGCGTGGCTTTTGCTCAAGCCAAAAACACATGATAGGTCATTTTACTGATGATGCACGTGTGCTGGAGTTTATCAACTCCAACGATCTTGATCGTTTGGCACCTTTGGGTACCAGCTGCCCTGATCACTTTTTGCGTACCAAGATCAGTCCGCTGGTGCTTGACCTTAAGCCCGGTGAGGATCTGAGCGATGTTAAAGCTTTGCAAGAACGCCTTACCCCTGCTTTTGAGGCTTACCGCCAAATGTATACCGACTATTACAATACCTGCAAGCATGATAACAGTCCGGCCATAAGGGATACCAATCCGGTGATCATCCTGTATCCGGGTGTAGGCTTGTTCTCGTTCTCCAAAGACAAACAAACTGCCCGTGTAGCAGCAGAGTTTTATACCAATGCTATCAACGTAATGAAGGGTGCCGAGGCTATCTCTGAGTATACTTCGTTACCCCGTCAGGAAGCTTTTGATATTGAATACTGGTTACTGGAAGAAGCTAAATTACAGCGTATGCCAAAAGCAAAAGCTTTATCAGGCAAAATTGCCCTGATTACAGGTAGCGCAGGTGGTATAGGTAAAGCCATCGCCAAAAAATTTGTTGACGAAGGTGCCGTAGTGATCTTAAACGATATGAACACCGAGCGTTTGGATAGTGCCGGTGAAGAGTTTAAAAAGCAATATGGTAAAGATTCATACACCACCGCGGTGCTTGATGTTACCAATGCCGACCAGATCAATAGCGCGCTTGAAATAGCAGCTTTAGCTTTTGGCGGGGTTGATATTGTTATAAATAATGCGGGCTTATCCATATCTAAATCCATCGCCGACCATACCGAAAAGGATTGGGACCTGTTATATGATGTACTGGTGAAAGGCCAGTTCTTTATTACCCAGGCCGCAGTTGCCGTAATGAAAAAACAAGCAATTGGTGGCGATGTTATCAATATTGTAAGTAAAAACGCTTTAGTAAGCGGACCAAATAACGCGGGTTATGGTTCGGCAAAAGCTGCACAGCTGCATTTAAGCCGTCTTAATGCTGCCGAATTAGGCGCTGATGGCATCCGTGTAAACGTAGTAAATCCTGATGCTGTTATCAGCGATAGCAATATTTGGGCCGGGGGATGGGCCGAAGGTCGTGCGAAGGCATACGGAATTACCGTTGCCGAGCTGCCCGCCTACTACGCCAAACGTACTCTGCTAAACGAGATCATTTTACCAGCCGATATTGCTGATGCCTGCTTTGCCTTTACCGGCGGGCTGCTCAACAAATCAACAGGTAATGTGTTAAATGTTGATGGCGGTGTGGCTATGGCATTTGTGCGATAAGGGAAGCCCCCTCTAAATCTCCCCCTGAAGGGGGAGACTTTAAAAAATACATAAGATCTAAACCTCCTCTGAGGGAATTAAACTGTCCTTTTTAAGCCCTCCCCTTCAGGGGAGGGTTTGGGTGGGGCTTAACCATTATAATCATGCAATTAGAGAAGAGCATAATTGACGAGGCTAATCATAAACAACAGGCTGTGCACCAGCGCAAGTTTGATTTTGTTGCTGCCGATATAAACGGGCTGGATACCATTATTCAAAAAATTTCAGATTTTAATATAGCTATACCCAGCTGGGCATTAGGTACCGGCGGTACACGCTTTGGCCGTTTTTCAGGCGGTGGTGAGCCACGCAGCCTCGAAGAAAAAATTGAGGATGTAGGCTTGATACATGCTTTAAACAAAAGCAGCAATTCCATCTCCCTGCATATTCCCTGGGATATCCCTAAAAACGCGTCGGATATTAAAGCATTAGCCGCACAACTCGGCCTGCACTTTGACGCGGTAAATTCAAATACCTTCCAGGATCAACCTTCACAGCAACATAGCTACAAATATGGCTCTTTACACCATGTAGATAAAGCCGTACGCAAACAAGCTGTGGAGCATAATATCGAGGTGATCAATTACGGTGTGGAGTTGGATTCAAAGGCATTGTCAGTTTGGCTGTCTGACGGATCAAACTTCCCCGGCCAGCTTAATATGCGCGGCGCGTTTGAGCGCACGCTGGAAAGCTTGCATGAAATTTATGACGCTTTGCCCGCCGACTGGAAAGTTTGGATAGAGTACAAACCTTATGAGCCCAATTTTTATTCGACCACTATTGGCGATTGGGGCCAATCATACCTGCTGGCATCAAAACTTGGCAAAAAAGCTCAAACCCTGGTTGATCTGGGTCACCATTTAGGCAGTACCAATATTGAGCAAATTGTTTCATTATTGCTGATGGAAGGCAAGCTGGCCGGTTTCCACTTTAACGATTCAAAATATGGTGATGATGATTTAACCGTTGGCAGCATTAACCCTTATCAACTGTTCCTGATATTTAATGAACTGGTGGAAGGCATGGATGCCCGCGGCCTGAATCACGCTACCGGTATAGGCTGGATGATCGACGCATCGCATAACGTAAAAGATCCTGTAGAGGACCTGCTGCAATCTGTAGAAGCCATCAAGATAGCTTACACTCAGGCATTACTGGTTGATCAACCTGCTTTGGTACAGGCACAACAAAATAACGATGTGGTGCTGGCGCAGGAAATTTTACAGCATGCTTACCGTACTGATGTTCGGCCATTGCTGGCCGAGGCCCGTTTACGCTCAGGCGGAGCATTAAACCCTTTAGCCGTGTACAGGCAACAGGCCGTACGCAAACAACTGATAGAAGAACGTGGAGCGCTGGCAGTATCAACCGGCTTGTAAACTATGGAGCAAATACCTGTCATAGCTATTTTTGATGTGGGTAAAACCAATAAAAAGCTGTTTCTTTTTGATGAGAACTATAAAATAGTTTTTGAAAGAACAGCCAGGTTTACCGAAACCCACGACGAGGATGGCGACCCTTGCGAAAACCTCGACAGCCTGCGACTGTCGGTGTTTGATTCGTTGAGGGAAATATTTAAGCATAAAGAGTTTGACCTTAAAGCGGTCAACTTTTCAACCTATGGGGCCAGCTTTGTTTATGTTGATGAAGATGGCAGGCCCCTTACCCCTTTGTATAATTACCTTAAACCATATCCACCAGAGTTGGGCAGGCAGTTTTATGAAACCTATGGCGATGAAGCCCGGTTTGCACGTGAAACTGCTTCGCCTGTTTTGGGTAATTTAAACTCGGGCCTGCAGCTTTACCGGCTTAAATACCAACAGCCCGAAGTTTTTAACAAGGTGAAATACGCCCTGCATTTACCACAATACATGAGTTATCTGCTCAGCGGCCAAATGGTTACCGACCTTACCAGTATCGGTTGCCACACCGCCCTTTGGGATTTTAGTAAAAATACCTACCATGAATGGTTAAACCGCGAAGGCATCCTGCCCAAAATGGCACCTCTGAAACCTGCCGATGGGGTACTTTCGGCAGTATTTCCGGGGAGTACTTATAGTGTGGGCATTGGTTTGCATGATAGTTCGGCGGCGCTTATTCCTTACCTGGTGAGCTTTAATATGCCTTTTGTACTCATATCAACAGGTACATGGTCCATTAGCCTGAACCCTTTTAATCAAACTCCCCTTACCGAGGAAGAACTTAAAAATGATTGCTTGAATTATCTGCAATATAAAGGCAGTCCGGTTAAGGCATCGCGGCTGTTTACAGGTTACGAATATGAGCAACAGGTAAAACGCATTGCTGCTCATTTTAACCAGGATGCGATCAGGTATCGCACTATGAATTTTGACCCTGCTATTGTTGCCCGGTTACAAACAAAAGATGCACCGCAGTCCAAACCTCAGGAGGGCGAGCTACAAAAATCGGTCTTTGAGCAACGCAACCTGACCGATTTTAGTAATGATACGGAAGCCTATCACCAGTTAATGATCGATATTGTTCAGCAGCAAACGATATCTACCGGGTATGTGCTGCAGGGCTGTAAAGTACAAAGGATTTTTGTAGATGGTGGCTTCAGCAAAAACACAGTGTTTATGCACCTGTTGGCTTTCGCCTTTCCTCATTTAGAAGTTTACGCGGCATCAATGGCGCAGGCCACCGCCGTAGGTACAGCACTTGCCATACATCAGGCCTGGAACACCAAATCCCTCCCGCATGATCTTATCGAACTGAAATATTACTCAGGAGTACAGAATGAGGTGGTTTGAGTAGAATTAAATTAAAAAACGCGTCATTGCGAGGCACGAAGCAATTAGCCCCGCCCAACCCTCCCCGGAAGGGAGGGCCAAAAAATAAAAGTCTCCCCTACCGGGGGAGATTTAGAGGGGGCTTACCGCAATGACGCGTTGTAGCTAATTGCCTTGCTTATTCCCCTGCTTTACCAACTCCACAATATCATTAATAAGCCCGGCATCTTTAATTATCCTCTCGTGCCCGGTGGCTGCATATTCTTTGGATAAAACCGAAGGATGCATGGCTAAAAACTCCTGCAGGTACTCAAGAGGAGCAACTTTATCTCCCGGATCATAAGCCAGCCAATGTTTTACAGCAGCACCTTCAGTATACAAATCAGTTAGCTTAAAATAGGATACAGGCACTTTAAACAATGATTCAAAACTTTCAAAAAACTTAGACTGTGCCGCTTGCGGAACTTCAGCGAAAGTCATGGTAGCTGTAAAGTTTTCTTTTAACCTTACCATTGGGGTTATGTTTATCAATAAAGATGGTTTAATTGCAGTTTCGCTTATCGCCATGATATTGGCCATTACTCCCAGCGAGTGCCCGATCATTATATCTGGCGCACCATAAGCCCTGATAACTGCTTCCGTGGCCCTGGCAAAAAGTAACAGGTTGGATAATTCACCTTCGGAACTGCCATTACCGGGGGTGTCAAAGGCTATGATCTGCAGGTTTTCGATAGTTTTTAAGGCCGCAATTAAATCAGAAAAATCAGCTGCTTTGGAGCCCCAGCCGTGAGTGATCAACACTTTGCGGCTGCCGTTGCCCCATATAAATCCATTAAATTTTAATATCGAGCGACTAAAATGCGGATCGTCAACATTGAGTGTAAATGGCGTTGCCTCGTCAAGTAACCGCTGGCTCTGCAGCCTTACCGGCATTTTGGGCGAGTAACAGATGAGTTGCCACAGCAGATCGGTTATATGCCGGTTATCTTTATCTGGCAATTCCTTAACCTGGGTAAAAAGTTCTTTCAGTTTTTTCATAGGTGAGTTGTAACTATCAAAGGTAGAAACCTCTTTTAAAGTCAACCCATTTGCAAATGTCATTTTAAAGAAAATGACATCCTTTTTAAAAAGATATAAGCCTTACTTTTTACCCGTTCCCAACCATAACAGTGTATTAAGGATCAATTTATTTTGAATGTCATTATCAAATGTTTGTGATTGTTCTTTATTGGTTCCGCCGTCATAATCAATAGCGTTGTGACCCATGTTAAAATAAACCATCCGGTAGTTTTTGTTTGTCCATACTACGGGGTAGTAACCGCTATGCCAAATCTCACTCTGTTTTGGCCCTGTACCCAGCGGGAAACTGGTAGAGTCGATAGATAACAGGATCTTAATATCCGGATTGGTACGCAGGTCTTTTTCCCACCTGTACCACTCGTTTGGCGATGCTTTAAAGGTGGTCGGCAGCCCTTTAGTTACCGGATGTTTAGCGTCCTCCACCCTTAAAATGGCCGAAGTTGGGTGCCAGGTATTGCTTTTATACTGGCCAGATCCTAAAAACTCATTATGGTACCAATCCCAGTTTTGGGGATAATCTGAAGGGGTAAGCGCAAAGGCCGAGAAGTGAAAACCCATCCATGCGCCGCCTTTTTTCATGTATTGCTCAAATGCCGCTCGTTGTGTAGGATCATCGGCACGGGTATCTAAAAATATTACTACCTGATACTTGGCCAAAAATTCAGGGTTCATATTGCTCCAGTTTTTGGTGGAGTCATAGGTGAAATTATACTTTTTAGCCATCTGCGGAAACCACCGGTTTGCTTCGTGCATAAAGCTGATGTGTGCCTTATCATTCCGGCCGGTATAAAAGGCTATCACCTTAAATTTAGCTTGATGCTCTTGTGCCTTTGCACTGTAAAAACTAAAACATATTACAGAAATTACAATTGCCAGAGCGGCAATTTTTTGGATACCGGTACGAGTGGTCATGGCTAAATTATTGGTTAATGGTTGTTGCCATAAAACTAATTGATTTTTAGTGAATGTAAATGTTAAAAACGGGTATGAGAGGTGATGTAGGGGTGCGAATAGAGGCAAGAGATTAGAAACAAGAATCAAGAGATAAGAAAAACGCATCACCTCAAATAATAAAATACACAAACCAACTCCAATAATTACCTATTGTAAAAAAAGTTTCCGACTTTCGGATTAAACAGAGACCTGAACTTTCGGACTTCCCCGGCTTTCGGTCTTTCGGACTTAAAACAAATATATGTCGCCCGGAATATTACTTTCTTTTATCATCGGTTACTTTTTAGTGTTATTGATCATATCATGGCTCACCTCAAAAAAATCATCAGATAACGATACCTTTTTTGTAGCCAACCGCAATTCCAAATGGTACCTGGTAGCCTTCGGGATGATCGGCACAGCCTTAAGCGGGGTTACCTTTATTTCGGTACCGGGCAAGGTTGGCGCTCCCTCCGGCGATGAATTCTCCTACTTCCAATTTGTATTGGGTAATGCCGCAGGATTTATCGTAGTTGCTACCGTATTGCTACCGCTGTATTACCGGCTTAAGCTTACCTCTATTTACAGTTATATTGAGGGCGCTTTAGGTACCTGGAGCTACAAGACGGCGGCAGGCATATTCCTCATCAGCAGGGTTATAGGCTCTGCATTCCGGCTTTATCTGGTGGTTATTGTGTTGCAAAGGTTTATTTTCGATAGCTATCATATTCCTTTCGCGGTAACGGTGCTTATTTGTTTGCTGCTCATCTGGTCGTACACGTTTAAGGGCGGATTAAAAACCATCATTATTACTGATAGCTTGCAGACGTTTTTCCTGGTGCTGTCGGTATTCCTTTCGATATATTTTATTTGCCAGAGCCTGCACATGAGCGTTTTTGAGGCTACCGATGCTATTAAAAACAGCAGCTACTCCAAAATATTTTTCTTTAATGATTTTTTAAGCAGCAAATTCCACTTCACCAAAGCCTTTTTAGGGGGCTTGTTTATCACCGTATGCATGGTTGGGCTTGACCAGGACCTGATGCAAAAAAACCTGAGCCTGAAAAATATAAAAGAAGCACAAAAAAACATGTTCAGCTTTACCGGCGTGTTCGTGGTGATCAATATTTTCTTTTTAAGTGTGGGCGCTTTGCTTTGGATATACGCCAACAAATACGGCATCCACGTTGAAAAAACCGATTACCTGTACCCTACTATCGCTCTAAAATACCTGGGGATAGTGCCGGCTATGGTATTTATGCTGGGATTAACCGCAGCCACATTTGCCACTACAGATTCGGCCCTTACCGCGCTCACTACATCGTTTTGTGTTGATTTTTTGAACTTTAATAAAAGAGGGGACGTAAACAGCAAAAAAATGGTAAGCGCCCGACACGTGGTGCACGTTGGTTTTTCGGGGCTCATGTTTTTAACCATCATTATATTTAATGCCATTAATAACGATGCGGTGGTGAACGCCATATTTAAAGTTGCATCATATACCTACGGACCACTGTTAGGTTTGTATTCGTTTGGCCTGTTTGTAGGTAATCGACAGGTACGGGATAAACTGGTGCCGTTTATTTGCATTATCTCGCCAGCGATATGTTACTTTTTAAGTACAGAATCAAAGCATATATTAGGTGGATATGTTTTTGACAACGAGCTTATCATTGTTAACGGATTAATTACATTTGTTGGCCTTTGGATAACGTCAACATCAAAAACAAAGGTGGCAACGTTATAGTTTATTAATATTTTATAAAAGGATATGACCGGCGAAGAAAAAATTAGACAAGCTTTTGAGAACAAGAACTGGCAGGAAATTAAGGTGACCGACTCCTGGCAGATATTTAAAATAATGGCCGAATTTGTTGATGGCTTTGAAAAACTGGCAAAAATAGGTCCCTGTGTATCCATCTTTGGATCGGCACGTACGCACAATGATAACAAGTATTATAAGCTTGCTGAAGATACCGCCCGCCTGTTAACCGAACACGGCTATGGCGTAATATCGGGCGGTGGACCGGGCATTATGGAGGCTGCCAACAAAGGCGCTTACGAGGCCGGCGGTAAATCGGTTGGTTTAAATATTGAGCTTCCCTTTGAGCAGTTTCACAATAAATATATTGACAGGGATAAGATCATGGAGTTTGATTACTTCTTTATCCGCAAGGTGATGTTCATGAAATATTCGCAGGGCTTTATCATACTGCCCGGCGGTTTTGGTACTATGGACGAATCATTTGAGGCCATCACCCTGATACAAACCGGTAAAATTGCCCGTTTCCCCATCATATTTGTAGGTGTGGAATACTGGAAAGGTCTGTTTGCATGGGTAGAAGAGAAAATGCTTGCCGATCAGCACAACATTAACCCCGACGACCTGATGCTTTACCGTGTGGTTGATACCGCCGAAGAAGCCGTTGAACACATTACCCGTTTTTACAACAAGTATGTGTTGAAACCGAATTTTTAATTAAAGGGGTGTTATTCAAAACACTTAATTAAAGTAATTAAAGAGGTTGTTTCGATATATGAGACAGCCTCTTTTGCTATATAAGTTTGTAGTTTACCGAAATCGTTTGTAATCTGATTGTCAACATGCACATTAAGTATACTTACTTACATAAAAGTAAGTATACTTGCATCATCAAAATCAATAACAAAATGGATGCCTCATTACATACCCGGGATAAGATTATAGAGTTAGCACGCAACTTTATCCAGAAGATAGGGTATCATTCATTTAATTATAAACAAATAGCCACCATATTGAACATTAAGAATGCGGCTATTCATCACTATTATCCGGCAAAGGAAGACCTTGGTTTGGCCGTTATTGAAAAGGACAGCCATGATTTTGCCAATATGATAAAGCTTAAGGCTAATGACGAACCTATGGAAAAGCTAGAAGCCCTGCTGTACAATTATGACCTTTACTTTAACGAAGGACATAAAATGTGCCTGATAGGTACTTTAGGTTCGGCCTATCACGATGTTCCCGAAAAAATACAGGCAGCTACCATCCAGTATTCAAATATGGTACATGCCTGGCTTATAGAAGTATTGCAAAACGGGCTCGACACTGGTAAATTTAATTTTGAAGGCACAGCCGAAGAAATGGCCAACAAATGGGAAGCCATATTGCCAGGCTCGTTACAGGTAGGCCGTATACGCGGCGAAGCTTATTTTTACCAGTTAATGGATGGCTTACGATCATCCTTAAAAGCAAAATAAAAAAATTTACTCATTTTACTTACATACATATAAGTAAGTATATAAATAAAACAACAAAATCAAATAAAACAACAACATGAAAAAGATCATTCTAACAGGAAGCAGCAGTGGGTTTGGCTTACAGGCAGTAAAAACCCTGGCCAGTAAAGGACATACCGTTTACGCTACCATGCGTAACATCGCCGGTGCAAACGCCTCCACAGCAGCCGAATTAAAACAATGGGCAAAAGATAACGGCGCAGCCGTTGAGGTTATTGAACTTGATGTAACCAGCAATGAATCGGCTAAGAAGGCTATTGCAGAGATCAGCGAAAAATCAGGCGGGGTTATTGATGTTTTGATCAATAATGCGGGTTTATCATACCTGGGACTGGGCGAGGCACTTACCATTGAACAAACAAACCAGATATACCAGGTAAACACTATTGCGCCAGAACGTATGATGAAAGCGGTGCTACCTTTTATGCACAAACAAAAAGATGGTTTAATTATCAATATCACCAGTGTACAGTCAAGGCATTATATTCCTATTTTAAGTACATATAATGGCACCAAGGCAGCTTTGGATGCAGTATCGGTAGGTTATCATTATGAACTGAAATCATCAGGTATTGATGTGGCTACTATCCAGCCGGGAGCGTATCAAACTACAGATATTACAACCAAGTCAATAGTAGCCGGTAATATTGCAGTAGAAGAGTTTTATGGCGAAGATATATTGAACTATAAAAAAGGAGTGATTCAATACTTTGACCCAACTCCCGAAAGCCGCGACCCTCAGGAAGTAGCCGACGCGATGTTGACATTGGTTGAATTACCACAAGGAAAAAGACCACTGTTTACCATTGTTGGCGGCGGTCCACAAACCGCTAATTTTGAAAAGGTAAACAGTTTGATCCAGGAAATTGCAGAAATTAGCCAGGGTCTCCGTTAAGATCAGGCAAAGAAAAAATAAAGCCCCCGGTTGCTTTTGCAACCGGGGGCTTTATTTTTTCCTGGGTGCCATACGATACCGAACAATCTGTGTATCAAAACCGAACGCTTTAATCTATTTCTACTGCCATAAAACTCTCATTATCAATATATTATAATAATGGCACTTATTTAGTTGATTTTGAGCGGTTTAGCACTCAAGATCATGATTAAAAACTATTTTAAAATTGCCTGGCGCAATCTGACCAGGAATAAGGGTTTTTCCATAACCAATTTGCTGGGACTTACCATTGGGATGACCTGCACCATTTTTATATTTTTATGGGTAAGAAATGAGCTTACCTATGATAAATTTCATGCTAACTATAAAACCATTTACCAGGTAATTGCTAACCGGGATTTTAAAAACACCATTTTCACCGACAGGAACATGGTGTTCCCGCTTGCCAAAGCCATTGAAAGTGGTTATCCGCAAATAAAAAACGCGGTACTTACATCACATTTAGAGCAACACCAGGCCAATGTTGGCGATAGCAAGGTCAAAATACATGGGCTATATGTTGGGGGCAGATATTTTGATATGTTTTCCTGGAAATTTATTAAAGGGAGTGCTGCTACCGCTATAACCGATCCATCATCAATAGTCATCACGGCATCAACCGCCAAAACCTTATTCGGAAACGCTAACCCAATAGATAAAGTAATAAAAATTGATAATACAGGGGTACATAAAGTTACTGCTGTAGTAGCCGACCCGCCAAATAATGCCACACAACAGTTTGATTATATTATTCCCTATAATTTTTCAGATGCCGACGTAAAGGGAGCCATGACCCAGTGGGGTAATTCGTCATGGGAGGTGTATATACAAACGGTGGATAACCCGAATATCCCCCAATTGGGAAAATACATTACCAATGTAATGTTTCAGCATAATAAGGACAAGATCAGTACCTATTTTGCCTTCCCCATGAATAAATGGCACCTGTACAGTGATTTTAAAGATGGTAAGAACGTTGGGGGAATGATTGAGCATGTTCGTTTTTTTATCATTATAGCCATCATTATTTTATTGATTGCCTGTGTTAACTTCATGAACCTTTCTACAGCACGGTCTGAAAAGAGAGCTAAAGAGGTAGGTATTCGTAAAACACTGGGATCAGATAAAAAGCAACTGATAATACAATTCTTTATGGAATCCATGACCCTGGTGCTGATCGCTTTTATATGTTCTATTATATCGGTTTATCTGCTGTTGCCTTCCTTTAATCACCTGGTAGATAAGCAACTTCATTTAGATCTGTCTGAACCATTTTTCTGGATAGGTGCTGTGCTGATCATCCTGGTTACCGGTTTAATAGCCGGCAGTTATCCCGCTTTATATTTATCATCATTTAACCCGGTTAAAGTACTAAAAGGCACTTTTATTGCGGGTAAAAGCGCTATAGCGCCACGCAGGGTTTTGGTAATATTCCAATTTGTGGCGTCTATTCTGCTTATTTCTGCAACTATAATTGTTTACCAGCAAATACAGCATGTAAAGGATCGCGACATGGGATATAATCCGGATAACATGATCATGGTTCCGTCTACAGAGGCTACCAACAAAAGTTTTACGGCCATAAAAGGGGATCTGCTGAAAACAGGACTAATCAAAGGTGTCACCCGTACTTCATCGGCTGTAACAGAAATATCCTGGAGATCTGGTCCGCCGGATTGGGACGGCAAGCCAGCCAATGCCAATATCATATTCTCAAACATGACAGCTGATGTTGATTATGCTAAAACAATGGGTATTAAATTATTGCAGGGTACTGAGTTTACCGGAATGCCTTCTGATACTTCTTCGGTAATATTAAATAAAGCCGCAATTGAGGCAATGCAGCTCAAAAATCCGCTTGGAAGGCAATTACGATACGGAGATCATAAATTCACAGTAATTGGTGTAACTGATAACGTGGTTATGTCATCGCCTTATTCGCCGGTAGATCCGATGATGGTTTTTGCAGATCATAACAATTCGAACTATATTAATATAAGGCTCCATAACGGTGTGGAGCCACAAAAGGTAATACAGTTACTTAAAAAAGTATATGCTCAATACAGCCCTGCCGATATTTTTGAATACCAGTTTGTAGATCAGGAATTTGGTAAAAAGTTTTTGACAGAGGAGCTGATAAGCCGCATTACCAACATTTTTGCCGGTCTGGCTATTTTCATCTGCTGTATTGGCTTAGCCGGTCTGGCATCGTTCACCATCGAAAAACGGTTTAGGGAAATAGGGATACGCAAGGTTTTGGGAGCAACCATACAGCAGTTATTAATATTAATATCCACCGAGTTTTTAAAGCTGGTATTGATTGCTTTTGTAATAGCTGTACCCTTAACCTGGTGGTTGATGTACAACTGGCTACAAAAATATCCGTATCACGTTAACATAAGTGTTGGATTATTTGGCGTAGTAGGCATGCTCATATTATTGTTAACGCTGGCCATAGTAAGCATTAATACCATTAAAGCAGCCATTGCAAATCCTGTAAAAAGTTTAAGGACCGAATAAAGACAGAACCTGCCCTTATTGCCGGATACATACGGCAAGTGTGCACAAGCACGCGTGCTAAATTGGGGGTGGGTTAAGTGCTTTAAAGGAGTATGATAAATCATGCTGGGATAATACTTTGATTCAAGCCTGAAAACATTTCAGGGCTTTTATGGTTTAAAATTTGATTTACTGTTATTGCAACAGATATTATAAATTAATTGAAATTTTAAACATCATCATCCTGAAAGCGCATCATATCCCAACCCATAGAAAGTTCTTTTTATTATTAAAGATTTTATTACTGCCCCTGTTTGCAGGAATTCATGGCTACGCCTATAGCCAGGTGGTAACTCCCGCCGATTCTTTGAAACGGGATTCCCTGCGCAACGACTCTATAAGAGTTCAGCAGGCAAAGGCCCTGTCTAAGCAATTTGACGTGGGCGATTTGTTCAACGATATTTTTCATCCCAACAAAAAGCCTGATCCAATTACTAAAAAATCATCTGGTATTACCATCATACCCAATGTCGCTTCAAACCCCAGTATTGGATCACAAATAGGGATCAAGGCAGTGGCCGGCAGAAAATTCGGTAATGATCCTAATACACTTCTGTCTGTGGCTGCAACATCGGCTTCTATAACCACCAAGGGCATTATTTATTTCTACATCAACCATAATGTATACACTTCAGGTAATAAGTGGAACTTTCAGGGTAACCTTGTTGTAGCCAAGACCGTTACGCCCGATTTTGGATTAGGTATAGGTCGTGGGTCCGACGCAAGTGATGTTGAACATGTGTTGACCAATCCTGAGCGTAAAGGCAGGGCACTTCATTCCGTATATTTTAACTTCAGAGAAAAGGTATACAAGGAAGTGGAGAAAAACCTTTTTGTTGGTGCCGGACTATCGTTTGATGTCAGGAAAAATATTGAAGACACAAAATCCACTGGCTTAACGCCTTACAATATTTATAGTGATGAGCATGGGTTTAGCCGGAATAGCTACAGCTCAAACGGATTTCTCTTTAACGTACAATACACCACCCGCGATAACCAGAACCGGGCGTATAAAGGGATCTATGCCGACGCAGGCATTAGGATTAATCAAACCTGGATAGGAAGTTCTAAAAGCGCGGTGCAATTTATCACCGATTTCAGAAAATACTTTAGTCTTTCAGAGGATCATCCAGAACACGTTATCGCGTTTTGGAACTGGGGATCATATTTAATAAGCGGCAACGTGCCATACCTTGAACTGCCGGGTACCGCTAAAGACGGAAGCTTCCGCAGCGGAAGGGGCTATACTACAGGTTACTTTAAAGGTACAAAATATGATTACTCAGAAGTTGAATACCGTTTTCCGATACTAAGGAACAAGTTCATCAGTGGCGTTACCTTCTTTAATTTGCAAACCGCTAATGACGAATCGGGCACCAAGCTATTTCAGGTATGGCAGCCCGGATATGGCGCGGGTTTACGTGTGCTCTTTAACAAGGCCACACGCACCAACCTGTGCCTGGATTATGCCTTTGGTAAATATGGAGCTAAGGGGTTCTTTCTGGGTTTAAATGAAGCTTTTTAAACAAACAAAAAGGTATAATCAACAAACCATCATATGTTTTGAGCAACATAAATAACTATTTAATACTAAATTGTTATTTTGCAGGCTATGGATAACACGGGAAAACCCAAAGCGCAGGCCGCATTAGGATTTATTTTTGCCACTTTATTTATTGATGTAATGGGGCTGGCTATAATTATACCGGTTATCCCCAAGTTAATTGAGCACCTGATCCATGGCGATGTAAGCGAAGCTTCCAGTTATTCGGGCTGGCTTACAGCGGTGTACGCCAGTATGCAATTCCTGTTTTCGCCACTGATAGGTAACCTGAGCGACAAGTTTGGCCGCCGCCCGGTGCTGCTATGCTCACTGCTTGGTTTTAGTATCGATTATGTTTTTATGGCCTTTGCCCCTACCATAGCCTGGTTGTTTGTGGGCCGCATTATTGCGGGCATCACCGGCGCCAGTTTCACTACTGCATCAGCCTATATTGCTGACATTAGCGCACCCGAAAAACGTGCTGCAAACTTTGGCCTGGTGGGTGTAGCCTTTGGTTTAGGCTTTATCATTGGGCCGGTAATTGGCGGCATTTTAGGCAAGTACAATGTACAATACCCTTTCCTCGCGGCCGCTGGTTTGGCTTTGATAAATGCCATATACGGTTACTTTATTTTGCCCGAATCGTTACCCAAGGAAAAACGCCGCAATTTTGACTGGAAAAGAGCCAATCCCGTTGGCTCGCTGATACAAATGAGTAAATACAAAGAGGTTATAGGCTTAGCCGTATCCTTATTCCTGGTATATTTTGCCGTACAATCGGTACAAAGTGTATGGACATTTTATACCATCAAAAAATTTGCCTGGAGCGAAGATATGATAGGCTATTCGCTGGGCTTTGTGGGCCTCATGGTGGCAGCAGTGCAGGGTGGCCTGATCCGCCTGATATTACCTAAATTAGGCGAACAACGGAGTATTTGGGTTGGTTTGGTCATATATAGTTTAGGTCTGTTACTATTTGCTTTTGCCGACAAAGGCTGGCTAATGTTTGTTTACCTCATCCCCTATTGCCTGGGTGGTATTGCAGGCCCGGCGCTGCAGGGTTACATGAGCACAGCCGTGCCCGACAATGCGCAGGGCGAGCTACAGGGCGGTCTTACCAGCCTCATGAGCTTAAGCTCCATTTTTGGGCCTTTATTAATGACCTGGGCTTTTTATCATTTCACCCGGCCTAATGCTTCTATCCAGTTTCCGGGCGCGCCGTTTATTATCGGGAGCATATTGATGCTGCTGAGCGCGTTGCTTGCTGTAAGGAGTTTTAAAAGAAATTAAACAATTTGCCACGCAAAATAGTTACCTCATATAATTAAACCTATTATAGCTTTATATTAAAAAACTTATGGATAAACCCGGCAATCAAAAAGGTAAAGCTGCATTAGGGTTTATATTCATCACTTTATTTATTGATGTATTGGGTTTAGGTATCATTATACCCATATTGCCCAAATTACTGGAGCAATTAGCCCATGTTGATCTGAGTACAGCCACCCAAATCAGCGGGTATTTAACATTTACCTATGCCTCCATGCAGTTTTTGTTCTCGCCGGTTTTAGGCAACCTGAGTGATAGATTTGGCCGGCGGCCCGTATTGCTAGGCTCTTTACTTGGCTTTGGCGTTGATTACCTGTTCATGGCCTTTGCACCCACCCTATTCTGGTTATTTATTGGCCGTGTTATAGCAGGTGTAACCGGGGCCAGCAGCACCACCGCCACGGCTTATATTGCCGACGTGAGCACAGGTAATAAACGGGCCGCGAACTTTGGCCTGGTTGGGGCCGCATCAGGGTTAGGCTTTATTTTGGGGATAGGGATGGGTGGCTTTTTAGGGGCCATCAGCGTAAAACTCCCCTTTATTGTGGCGGCTGGTTTGGCATTGTTAAATGCCCTTTACGGTTTCTTTGTACTACCCGAATCATTAGCTCCCGAAAACCGGCGCAAGTTTGAATGGAAACGCGCAAATCCTATAAGCGCGTTAACCCGTTTAGGTAAATACGATATTTCTATAAGCACACTGATCACGGCATTTACCATAGTTTATATCGGACAAAAAGCCGTAGAGAGTACACTGCCGTTCTTTTTAATTGAAAAATATCAATGGACCCTGAGCAGCATAAGCGGTCTGGGTATATTTATAGGTATTTTACTGGTAGGCATACAGGGCGGGCTGATACGCATAGTGATACCAAAACTTGGCCTGGAGAAAAGCGTTATAGCAGGTATGGCCTTTTATACTATAGGCTTAATATTTATCGCTTTCAATAACATCGGCTGGATGATGTATGTATACATGATCCCCTATTGTTTGGGTGGGATATCAGGCCCGGCTTTGCAAGGTTTTATCACCGAAAAAATTGCCCCCAATGAACAGGGCGAACTACAGGGAGCATTAACCAGCCTGGTAAGCGTAACCACCATTATCGGGCCGTTACTAATGACCAGCCTGTTCCATCATTTTACCATGAAGGGTGCAGCAGTTTATTTTCCGGGAGCTCCCTATTTAATGGGCGCTGTATTAATGCTGCTTAGTATTTTACTGGCGATAAGAAGTTTTAGGAAAGCAGAAAGCTCAAAGCTTAAAGCAAAAAGCTTTACTTAGTACTCATACGTATTACGCGTGTAATTCAAAGCTTTCTGCCTTAAGCTTTGAGCTTTTTGCTTTAAACCTATTTATGATCCAGTCCGCTTACACCGCCTGATATTACGAACTTCATCATATCGGCCGCGCTCTTGTCAATGTGTTTTACTTTATCGGCCGATATAATAACTACCTGCCCCGCAAAGGAGTAGGAATATGGGAAATATACGGCAACCTCGCCGGGCAGGTTTAAGGATGTAAGGTCTTTTTGAACAATAAACCCTATCTTCTTCAACCCAAATTCATTTACCTCTACTAAAACAGGCTCGTTAAATTTTTTCTCGTCGCCTACAATGGCCTCAGTCAGATCTTTTATAGATGAGTACAGGAATTTAATTAAAGGCAGGCGGTTTAGCCAGCGGTTAAACCAGCGTTTAATAGGATCGGTAACTACATTGGTAACCAGTATACCGGCTACCATGATAACCACAACCACATTTAAAATACCCAGACCCGGAATGTATATGTGTTTACCGTTCTTATCCACCCATAAAACATCGCTTAAATTCAAAGCTTTATCAATGGTGGATACCGCCCAGTAAATTAAAAAAAATGCCGCGCCTATAGGCACTACAATGATTAGTCCTTTTACAAAATACCTTAATAAAGCTCCGGCTAATCTGTTCATAAATGCAAATTTAGTATCAAGTAGTTAGTATCAGGTATCAAGTAACCTGCTTTTTTTAAAATCAGCATCAAAAATCCTGATACTTGACACTAACTACTTGATACACAAAGACTGATACTATTCATAAAAGTACACTCTTTTTACCCGTTGCGAAACATTAGTTAAAATTTCGTACGGAATGGTGCCTATTTGCTTTGCCAGTTCTTCAATACGCAGACGTCCATCAAAAATGATCACTTCGTCGCCCTCGCTTACATCAAGACCGCTTACATCAAGCATACACATATCCATAGTAATATTGCCCACAGTAGGTACCAGCGTACCCTTTACCAGCATCTTACCTACCCCGTTGCCAAAGGCGCGCAGGTATCCATCGGCATAACCAATGCGTACAGTTGCTATTTTACCGTCTTTTAATAAACTGCCACTGCGGCCGTAACTAATGGTATCGCCTGCTCCAATCTTTTTAACCTGGGCGATGCTTGTTTTTAAACTGGCAATGGGCTGTAAAGCATTTTCTGCAACCGGAACAGACGAATCAATACCATATAACCCAATGCCCAGCCGCACCATATCATAATGTGCCGATGGCCAGCGGATGATGCCCGCGGTGTTACATATATGTTTGATCACTTTATAACCCAGCGTTTTTTCTATCTCCTTAAAAGCTTTTTCAAAGCGCTTGATCTGCTTTTTACTAAACTCGTCATGCTGTTTTGCCTCGCTTGCCACCAGGTGTGAAAACACCGATTGTACACGGATGTACCTGTTCGCCTCCAGCATATCGCAAAGGGTTTCAATGTCCAGATTTTCAAAACCCAGACGGTGCATACCTGTATCAATTTTAAGGTGTACAGGGTAATTTACAATACCACGTTCCTGCGTGTACACCACAAAATCATCCAGCAGGCCAAAACTGTAAATTACCGGTTCAAGTTTATGTTCCGTTAGCTTATCAAATGCCGATGCCTCGGGGTTAAGCACCATCATGGGCAGATTAATGCCTGCCTGGCGCAGGGCCACTCCTTCGTCAATATAGGCAACCGCCAGGTAATCAACCTTGTTATACTGCAACATGTTGGCCACCTCAAAAGTGCCGCTGCCGTATGAAAAGGCTTTAACCATAGCCATCACCTTTACACCTGGTTTTAATTTTGACCGGTAAAAATTAAGATTACTGAGGAGGGTATTCAGGTTAATCTCCATTATGGTTTCATGTGCCTTTTGAGTAAGGGCACCACTGATGCGCTCAAATTCAAAACTCCTTGACCCTTTGATCAGGATGGTTTCTTCCTTAAAATTAAGCGTTTTTAATTGCTGTAGTAAGGCTGGTGTATCCTTAAAAAAATGCTGTTCGGCAATGTCAAAACATGCCTGGTTATTCATGAGCGCGTCACCTACACCGATGAACTTATCAATGCTTTTTGTACCTATTAAATTGGCAACCTGACAGTATAAAACTTCCTGAGAAAGACCGGATTGCAATATATCCGATAGGATGAGCGTCCGTTTCTGATGCTGATTTTGCTGGCTCAAAAAATTAAGCGCAATCTCCAGCGATTGCAGATCTGAATTATAGGAGTCATCAATAACGGAGCAGTTATTTACACCGTTCTTCAACTCCAACCGCATACTTACCGGGTTAAGTCGCTCAATACGGTCGTCGGCCTCAACCGGACTGTACCCTAAAGCCAACATGGTAGCCCAGCAGGTAATGGCGTTTTCGATAGATGCCAGGTCTGAAAAAGGGATCAGGCATTCGATCTCTTTTTTCTGAAAATAAGCCCGCAGGTAGTATTTTTTGGAGATAGCCGTTTCGCTGAAAACATACAGATCGGCCTGCTTAAACTTACGGCTCCAGGTAAAAGTTTCCTTAACCGGGATATCCTTTGTAAAGTCGATAAGCTGATCGTAATTATAAATAAGCTGTTTGCTGTTTTTAAATAGTTTCAGTTTTTCCAGTACTTTTTGGCGCCTATCTGTAAAGCCTTCATCATGCGCGGGGCCTATATGCGTGAGCACCCCTATTTGTGGTTTGATGATAGCTTGCAGCTTGTCCATTTCGTTTATGGTAGAGATACCGGCTTCAAAAATACCCAGATCATTCCGGTTGTTTATTTGCCATACCGAAAGCGGCACACCAATTTGCGAGTTATAACTTTTAGGATTCCGTACAATATTTTTATCGGCCGCCAATAATTGGTAAAGCCACTCCTTAACTATGGTTTTGCCATTGCTTCCTGTTATGCCTATCACCTCCAGCTTAAACTGGCCGCGATGATAAGCAGCCAAAGTTTGTAAAGCCACCAGTGGATCATCAACCAGCAAAAAATTTGCACCGGGTAAATTAAATTCGGCACCCTGCTTCACCACAAAATTACGCACACCGGCTGCATAGGCCTCGGCAACAAACTCGTGCCCGTTACGCCTGGCGCTCAATGCAAAAAACAATCCTTCGGCGGCGTTGCTGATGCGGCGACTATCGGTTAACAGCGTACTGATGGTGCATTCCTTTACTATATTGCCGTCTGCATTAATGATTTGTTTAACCTCGGTTATGGCGTATTGATTACTATGCATGGTACGAATTTGCTTATATTATCTAACAATAGAAGAATTTTTAACGAATTTTGACATTGATGGACGCCCCCAAAACAATTAAGATAGCCGACCCAAAGGTTGCGCTGGCAAAGGCCGAGCATTTTTGCGCCTACCAGGAGCGGTCGCAGCAGGAGGTGCGTGATAAGTTATACGAATGGGGACTTTGGCCCGACGCCGTTGAACAAACCATAAGTAAGCTGATTGAAGGGAATTTTTTAAACGAGGACCGCTTTGCAAGGGCCTACGCCAAAGGTAAATTTGGCCAAAAGGCCTGGGGAAAAATTAAAATAAAACAGGGCCTTAAATTTAAACGGGTACCCGATGTATTGATAAAAAAAGCGCTGCTAACCATTGATGCTGATGACTATTTAGCGGCCCTGACCAGGATACTGGAGAAGAAGGCGGCTACATTAAGTGAAAAAAATGCACTCAAGCGCCGGTACAAGCTACAGCAGTATGCCATGGGCCGCGGATATGAGGCCGACCTGGTTGCTGACGTTTTGAAAGCCAGCGACTTATAAAAAAAATTAAATTTTTTAATATTTCTCCTTGCAGAATATGCTTTTCTGCCTATATTTGCACTCCCAACGCGAAAGTAGCTCAGTTGGTAGAGCACGACCTTGCCAAGGTCGGGGTCGCGAGTTCGAATCTCGTCTTTCGCTCAAAGCCCTTCCTGTCAAAAAGAAGGGTTTTATTTTTAAAAGGTTAACCGCCTGCTCAGATGGTGGAACTGGTAGACACGCAGGACTTAAAATCCTGTTCCCGTAAACGGAGTGCGGGTTCGATTCCCGCTCTGAGTACTTAGACAGAAATGCAAGTTTGTAATAGTTTGACTATCAACAACTTGCATTTCTTGTTTTTAATAGATTTTGTTGACCTCCTCAATAAAACAACTTAAACGAATATTTTACCTTACTAATTATCAACTATTTACAAAACAAAGATGTTTTCATTCCCATCCTCCCCCTGTTTTGTTGATAGTCGAACACGATAACTAATTAATTGTCAATTATTTATAACCCTTAAATGCTTTGCATTCCCATGCAGTCCCACAATATCAGACCATTGAACACCTTAACTCGCTATAAACCAATCTCTTTCTTAATTATCTTAACAATTATTTCTACAACTTTATTTAACAATGCTTCCTCGCTACCTGTATAGATATTTCTATCTATAGATTTCGCTTTCAATGGGCGGTTTGCTATTCTTTTGGCTTTTCTTTTTGTTATTTTCATATTGCAGCTATTATCATTAACGCTGTTATTCTTCAAAAATGACTTTGACTTCTTCATCATGAATCGGCATTGATTTTACTTTCAGCGAACGCCCGTTTCTTTCGGAGAACAATGCCTTAATCTCGGCTACAATGGAAAGTGCTATTTCTTCAGCTGTTTCTGAATCGATGTCCAAACCCACCAGGCCGTAAATTTTGGCCCGCGATTCTTCTGGGGTGTTATCAAACTTTGATGCTCCTTTTTTAACAACTCTTTTGGCTGGTCTTTTTTTGACATTTTAAAAAATATTAACTAAAGACTCATCACAATCAACCGCCCATCAGTTTACAATGAAATTATCTTTATATTTTGTTATTGATAAAAAGTACAGAATGAAACTTTGACTGAGATGAGGAATAATTACTAACTGGTTTTGAATGTCATTTAGCTGTGACAAACATTATTTTACCTTTTCCCAAACACTTGTCCGGCCAAATAGCGATACTCCTATGTATCCCCTGATATTTAGTTTATCATCCTTTAGTTTCAATGTACAACTGTATGTTTTACCGCTATAAGGATCATAGATCTGACCACCATCCCAGGCTCGATCATGATACGTAAAATCGTAAAGCATGATCAGATCTTTGAGGTTACGGGACCTTAATTTTTCATTTTTATTTTTAACATCTTTCCGGGAAGTAATTCCATCCGGTTCGTACATCGTTTTGCCCCAGACCAGCTTGCCGAAATATTTGCCGTTTGCTTTATAAACATCAATTTTACCCGTCTTATCTTCGCTCATCCATACGCCTAAGATCTTATCGGCTCCGGGAGTTTGTGCAAACGCTTTTGCTACTGTAAAAAGGCATAGCAATAATATTATTCTTATCTTTTTCATTATTATGTGGGTTTAAGACATTGTGTTGGGCAAGTAACAACGTTATTTAATTTTGACAACAACTTTTCCTTTAGCACGGCCGCTTTCAACATAGGCAATCGCTTCCTTGATCGATTCGAACGAGAAAATTTTGTCTATAACCGGTATTATTGTACCGGAGTTTATAAGCGAGGTGATTTCCTTTAACTGGGGGCCGCTGGCCTTCATAAAAAGAAATGAAAAGCCCACATTAAGCCGTTTTGCCTTCTTTCTTACTCTGGCGCTCAAAAGGCGCATGATTAATTTTACGTACCAGGGTGCTCCGATTTCTTCTGCAAAATCAGGATCAGGCGGACCGGAAATTGAGATGAGTTTTCCGCCAGGTTTTAAAACGCGAAGCGACTTTTCGAGCGTCTTTCCATCCTGACTATTCAAAACCAGGTCATAACCATGCAATACTTTCTCAAAGTCGTCTTTCTTGTAGTCTATAACCACATCTGCGCCCAGGCTTTTCACCAACTCAATATTGGCTGTACTTGTGGTTGTGGCCACCGTGGCTCCCAGGTACTTTGCCAGTTGAATGGCAAATGTACCTACACCACCAGAACCGGCCTGGATGAACACTTTTTGCCCTTTCTTCAGACTCCCTTTTTCAATCAGTGCCTGCCAGGCGGTAAGGCCTACCAGAGGGATAGATGCGGCTTCTTCCATGCTCAGTTTTTTTGGCTTAAGCGCCACATCGGCTTCCTTAATGGCAATGAACTCCGCAAACGTGCCAATGTGATGATCTGCCGGTCGTGCGTAAACCTCGTCTCCAACTTTAAATTGGTGAACCCGTGCCCCAACCTTAGTTACAACACCCGCCACATCATGGCCTAAAACGAATGGAGTTTTATAAGGCAAAATAAGTTTGAACTCCCCGCTTCTGATCTTGGAATCCAGCAGGTTTATAGCAGTGGCATGTACTTCTACCAACACCTCATCCGCCTGTGGTTCCGGAGCAGGTATTTGCCCGATGCGCCCGCCATCTTTGCTTTTATATTTATCAATGATGAATGCTTTCATTTTTTTTAATGTTTAAAATATATAGTGGGATTAAGTTCTATGATGCTAATACCGCGTAACTTTTCTTAGGGTTAATCAAACCAAAAGTCATTGTTGGAAAAAGCCGGTTGAGTATATAAACTGCTTTGGTATCACCGGCACGAATGGTAAGCTGATCCTTCTTGATACCTGCAATCAGCGCTTTCACCAGGTCTTCCGTAGTCATTTTTTTGTCGTTCCGGCCAGCGGTCATTTCTGTAGCAACAAGCGGGGGCAAAAGTTCAAAAACTTTGACGCTGCTGTTCAAAATCTGGAGGTGCTTTCTCAATGTTTTCGTGTAAAATTGTAATGCTACTTTGGATGCTGAATAAGTCGCCTCCAGCAATGCAGGAACATAACTGAGTATTGAAGTCGTATTGATAATGGCGCTGTCTTTCCTCGATTTCAACATATCGATAAACAAATTGTTAAGCCGGATTACCCCGAGGTAATTGACGTTCATTTCATATGCCGCGTCCTCAAAATGCTG
This sequence comes from Mucilaginibacter sp. P4_E8, assembly GCF_056401495.1. Lineage (NCBI taxonomy): Bacteria > Pseudomonadati > Bacteroidota > Sphingobacteriia > Sphingobacteriales > Sphingobacteriaceae > Mucilaginibacter > Mucilaginibacter sp. P4_E8. Next base: position 9,962 of record NZ_JBFUJG010000019.1, on the reverse strand, counting down.
ACTATTGGCCATTCCAAGGTTAATGGGGTCAGTCAACACTCCCGCGTTATTGTATAAAATGTCTATACCGCCCATTTGCTGTACCTGTTTGAAAAGCTTTTGTGCATCACCTGCGTCTGATACATCACTTTTAACGGCCGTAATTGCCGGGTATAGTTTCTTTGCTTCATCTAATTTCCCCTGGTTTCTGCCGGTGATAATCACATTGGCGCCATTGGCTAAAAATTGTTTCGCTGCTTCCAGCCCGATACCTGATGCACCTCCTGTGATCAATACCGTTTTTCCTTTCAATTGCATGATTTAATTTCTATTGTTAATTCTATTTTGAAGCATTAATCGATTTCAGAATGGATTTCTCGAAAACCTTATAGGCGAAGTGTTGAAGCAGGAGTACGATTGATGATCCTTTTCCGACAGGGTAACTAAATTTTGGATTTATTTCTTTCACTGTTTGCAATAAAGTAGCGATAACCGGTGCAGGGTCGGGTGCATTATCAAATGACTTTTTGGTATATGCGGTGACCTTTTGCCGAAACGGGTCATAGTCTGTGATGGTTCCTTTTGCGACAGTTCCACTTTCGCCGATATTGGTTTTGAACGCGATCGGCTCAACCATAACCACCTTGATGTTAAACTGGTTCAATTCAAACCGGAGCGATTTAAAATAACCTTCGAGTGCATGTTTGGAAGCCGCGTAGTAGGCCACATTTGGAAGACTCAATAAGCCCAGCAGGGAACCAAGTGTGATTATTTTTCCATGTTTTTGCTTCCTGAAGTAGGGCAATAACTCGTTAGTTAATTTGATGGTTCCCCAAAAGTTGGTTTCAAACTGCTGCCTGCCTAACTCAATAGGGGTTTCCTCGGCAAGTCCGTTTACTAAGTAACCCGCGTTGTTGATCAGCACATCTAATTGTTTGATCTCACTGAACAGTAGCTTGCCAAAAGATGCTATGGAATGGTCATCATTTAAATCCAATGGCAGTACCTTAAATGGTAATTTTGCCTGGTGCTTTTCCGGATCCCGGCTTGTGCCAATTACCTGATAGCCATTTTCGTGGAGCTTGCTGGCGACAAGCAGCCCGATGCCCGATGAGGCACCTGTGACTAAAATTGTTTGTTTCATTTTCTTTGTTTTTAATGTTGTTTTCGCTACCTATAATTGAGCCAGCGTTGGATAATCTGTATAACCTTTTTCCCCTGGCGTATAGAAGGTTGATGGGTCGGGCTGACTAAGCGGCGCGCCTGTTTTAAAACGCTCGACAAGATCCGGGTTGGCAATAAAGGGAACCCCGAACGATACCAGGTCAGCATCTCCATCATTTAATACCTGGTTGGCCGTTTCGTTATTAAATCCGCGGTTAATGATGATCGTGCCGTCATAAATCGGGCGATAGCGTTTGGCAACTTCCTCAATAGCCCAAAGATTGCCTGAAACATCGGTAAAAGGCTCGGTCAGGTGCAGGTAAGCCAGGTCATATTCATTTAATTTGGCAATGATGTAATCGTGTACGGCCATCGTTTCCTCATCCAGCATCATACCCTGGATACCATGCAGGGAAGGGTTTAATCTTACGCCGACTCTCCTGATGTCGATTACCGTGTGCAGTTCATCCAGTATGTCAAATAATATGCGCGCACGGTTCTTAATGGAGCCGCCGTACAGATCCTGGCGTTTATTGGAATAAAGATTGAAGAACTGGTGTAGCAGGTAACCATTGGCTGCATGCAGTTCAACACCATCAAAACCTGCGTCCACCGCGTTTATGGCAGCCTGTTTAAAATCATTAATGGTCTTTTGGATCTGTTCCAGCGTCATCGCCCTGGCATCTACCGTCTCCTTAAAACCTTCGGGCGTGAATGCCTGGGCCAGGGGATTGAGTGCTGAGGGTGCCAGCGGTAGCTCCCCGTCAAGCAGATCAGGATGCGATAAGCGTCCTACGTGCCATAACTGAGCGAAAATTTTTCCACCTTGCTGATGTACCGCGTCTGTTACCAGCTTCCAGCCTTCAATCTGTTCTTCTGTATAGATGCCAGGTACATTCATGTATCCTACAGCCTCGCGGCTGACGTAAGTTCCTTCTGTAATGATCAGACCGGCCGAAGCACGCTGCCGATAATAAAGAGCTGTTAATGCTGTGGCCACATTACCTGGATTAGCTGATCGGCTTCGGGTCATTGGTGCCATTACCAGGCGGTTGCTCAGTGAAAGGCCATTTAAATTAAACGGCTCAAAAATTAGTTGGTCATTCATTTTTTTAATTTTAATAGTATTAGTTGTTGTTAAGTGAGGCTCGTTGTTTAATTGTTATTTTATACTTTTTAGTATATTTTAGCTTGCTGCAATTGCTTCTTTAATTATAAATCATAGAGATTCAGTTATCGAAATAGGCGGATATTATATTGGTGTACAAAAAAGACTTTTTAGTATATTCTATATCAAAAAAAATCACAATGCATAACTTTCCAATTCAGCCTTCAGGCTTTTGAGCAAACCCGCCATCGGTTTTGCCGTGTTCATCGCCCTGCACATAACAACGGCCCCTTCAACAGCTGCCACCGCTTTGAATGCATAACCAGCAGGGTCAAGTTTGTCAGAAAATTCACCATCGGTAATGCCTTGGCTTAAAACACTTACGAATATTTCCTGCCCATGGCGAATGACACCGGCTATCTTTTCTTTAATAGCCGGAAAGTTATCATCGGATTCCACCGCAATATTAAATACCGGGCATCCGCCTTTAAGGTAAGTATTCAGAGGATCTCTATAAAAATCGAGAAAGGCAAATACTTTAGCCTTCGCTGTTTTACCCTTGCTGATAGTTAACAGCATTTTCTCGCCGTTAGTATTCAGCATAAAATCAACAACCTGTAAGGCCAGGTCTTCCTTGCCTTCAAAATGACCGTAAAGGCATCCTTTAGTCAATTTTGTGGCAGCAAGCACGTCGTCTATATTAGCGCCGGATATTCCTTTCTGATTAAAGATAGGGGCTGCTGTTTCCAGGATGAATTGCTTTGTTCTTTCGGCTTTAGTAAGCATATTGATAAATTTTCGAAACAAAAATATACTAAAAGGTTTATTAAAAGAAACTTTTTAGTATATTTTAATTCTTTTGATTTAAAGATGACAATCATTATGATCCAGATGATTAACTGAAATGGCACTATTGGATTTGTACCGCACCAGAAGTTTTACGAAGAGAATATTTCGCTTTTACTTACCATAGTCCGCGAGAAGACGACGTCCGTAATTGGTAATTATGCCGTTTATAAATAATTGGAGCGCTTCAAATATTTCATCCTGGTTCTTTAAGTTATTAAACAGATAAAAGTCTGTTACCGATACATAAATGGCCGCTGTGCCAGGAACATCCAAGCCCCGCCGATACAGCCCCTTTATTACGCCGTCTGATAAATTTGATTCAATAACCATTTTCAGGTGATTAGTTTTAAAGTCATGAAACGCTCTCAGCGCCCTTGGGTACCTTCTCAACATCAGGTCGTTAAAAAGGTACCGTAAGGCGATCAGATATTTAAAAAGGCCCTGTTGAAGAACCAGCTCCTGTACAGGGTCATCCGAGGCATCGATATTTGAGCTGATGATATTTTTAGATTGTCCGATCAGCTGGTCAACTACAGTATCGACAAGGATTCCTTTATTGGCAAAACATTGGTAGACGGTTTTCTTCGACATACCGGCAGCCTTCGCCACTTCATCCATCGTTACACTGATAATGCCATGCCTGATAAAAAGCTCAATTGCATGATCAATCAGGCGTTTTCTTTTATCTTCCATTCCGGTTGCTTTAGTTGTTGCTTCCAACGCTTCAAGGATGCTATTCTTCAGATTCGCCTCAGGGCTGATTTTCGGTTTTCGCGGTAACATAATTATATATGGCTGACCTTACATAAAAATCAGCAAATGCGGTAGCAACCGTGCTTGAAGCCTGCTGATAAGCGGTTTGGGCATCCAGTACCTCAGAAATGGTAGCCAAGCCAGCTTTGTAATTATCCTGGTTAACTTTCAGATTTTCGGTAGCCTGCTCCAGGTTGTCTTTGGCATAGTGGATCTGCGTCAGCTGGTCCTGCATGTCATACCAGTAGCGTATTATTCCTACCCGCAGCTGGTTCTGCCCGTCGCGGTAATCATTGCGGGCGATTTCTTCGTTGATCCTGCGCTGACTTACCTTTTGCTTACCACGCCCCCACAACCCGTTTGATATCGGGATGCTGAGGGTTGCAAAACTGGCCGGCGAGAAATTACTTCCTATGCCACTGCGGATAGAACCTACTTGTGATGCACTCAAACCAACTGCTAAACTTGGCAGGTTATCGCCATTAGCTAAACGGGTTTGTAATTGTTCGCCTGCTACGCGCTTGGTCAGCAACTGGTAGTTGGCATTTTTGTCTAAGGTGGTATCGGGCTGTAAGGCAGGCAATACCGGCGTACTGTTTTTATTCAGAGTATCCTGCATCACCATCAGCGAATCGAAAGCAATGCCTGTGTATACCGAGAAATCAAGCAGGGCAACGCGGCGGCCGTTCTGCAGTTTGCTTTTATTCACCAGCAGTTGGCTCAACTGAACTTTTACTTTCAGCAGGTCATTACGGGCTATTAAACCGGAGGCCAGCATGTCTTTCTGCATCTTCAGCACAGTGTTAAGCAGGGTTTCGTTAACCGCCAGCGTTTTTTGCTGCTCCTGAATGTTAACCAGGTTCCAGTATTTTTGCTCAGTGAGCAACAATACCGAATCTGCCGATTGCTTTTTCCGAATCTCGCTCACCTGCAGTTGCAGTGCCGCTAACTGGTTGCCCGTTTTAATTTTGCCACCGGCATAAAGCGTTTGTGTACCTGTAACCCCTAACGTGTAGAAGTTATTAATGCCTTTTGTTAAAACATCAGGAATAGCTGGGATAATATCCTTAAAGCCAAACAATCCTATGCCCGTTCCGCTGACCGATGGCAGATAATCCGACTTGGCAGCCGCCACATCAGCTTTTGCGGAATTCACCCGTAACTGGCCGTTTTTAAGTGCATAGCTATAGGCTATGGCCGCCTGCTTACTTTCCTGCAGGGATATGGTGTGCTGCTGGGCATTTGCCTGCAAGCCGGTTAATATAATGATGGATATGATTAATGATTTCATGATTTGTAAACTTATGCGGTTGCGGTTTCAGGTGTTTCGTTCGCCGGGTTGATTTTGTCCTCCTTACGGAAGAATAGCCAGTATAGCGTTGGCAGCACGAATAAGGTCAGCAACATGGATAACAGTAACCCGAAACAGATCACAGTACCCAACGGCCCCCATAAGGATGACCTGCTGATCACCATCGGGATTACACCAACTGCCGCTGCCGAAGAGGTTAAAAAGATTGGTCGCATCCTGCGTTCGGCAGAAAGTTTAGCAGCTTCAAAAACAGATTTACCTTCGTGCAATCGTAGTTCTTCCGCAAAATCTATCAGGATGATACCATTACGAACTACAATTCCGCAGAGCGCAAGTAAACCGAGGAATGAGGTAAAGCCAAACGGGTAGCCCATGATCAGCAAGCCGGACGAAGCGCCCAATAAGCTTAATGGCATGGTGGTAATACTCAGCAGTGCATGTTTAAGGTGTTTAAAGTGCCATAATAAAATCAGGAATATCAATATGATACTTACACCAAGCGCGGTACCCATCGGGCCCTGGTTCTCTCCCTGCAATTCCAGTTCGCCCCCGTAACGCAGTTCAACGCCGGCAGGAAGTTTTATTTTTTCGATGGCCGGTTGCAGGTCCAGCAATACGGCATTGGCAACAGCTTCCTGGGTTACATCCATACGCACGGTAAGCGTACGTACACTGTTCCTGCGGGCAATCTGGCCATCATTCCACTCCGGGTTGACGTCTGCTACTTGCCTTAGCGGTATCAGGGATTTAGTTTGCGGGGAAACAATATTCAAGTCACGCAGGGCCGACAGATCACTCCTGGAAGCTTTAGGCGATTTGATCTTTACATCTACCGCGTAATTGTTTTCCCAAACCTGTGTGGCTGTTATACCTTCCGAATGCAAGGCTACCGCATTGGCGATATCGCTTTTGCTTAATCCAAGCCGTGCAGCTTCCGCTGTTTTTACATCTATTTTAAGGGTTGGCTGTATCTCGTTATAATCTGTCCGGGCCCAGGTAACCTGTTTATGCGTTTTACCAATGGCTAAAACCTGGTTAGCTACCTGTTTTAAGGCTGGAATATCATTTCCGCTGATCCTTACCTCGATAGGTGCCAGCGCGTTGATCATGTTTAATTGTTTCATCCGAACATAAGCAGCCGGAAACAGGTTACTGTATTTTTGCTGATAGTCAACAATCACCTCTGCGGTTGCGTCTTCAGACACTGTTTTGATCAGGATCTGCGCATAATTTTTTGACGGAAGATTTGGCGCATATACCGAGTGGAAACGCGGTGAACTACTGCCGATAAAGCTGGTATAATTAAGGATACGTTTATCCTGCTTTAATATCTTTTCCATTCCCTTCACCACGCTGTCTGTTTGCGAAAGCCTGTAGCCCGATGGCAGATAGATCTCCATTGCAAATTGGTTTCGCTCTACTTTAGGAAACAACTGCTGCGGCAATACCCCCATAATTCCTATGCCGATCACTACCGACAGCACCGCAAAAAACACAGTTAGCTTATAGTGTTTCATAGAATTACCGATATGGCTGTTAAAGAAATCCTGCAATCGGTCCAGGAAAGATCTTTTTTCATCCGCCTTATTATGCAGCAGGCCTTTTTTGATGAACAGCGTATTGAAAAATGGCACCACCATCATGGAGATGATCAGCGACAGTGTCAAAGCGATCATGATGGTTACCGGGAACAACCGGATAAAATCTTTAGCCGTACCGGTCATAAAAAATGCCAGTGGTACAAAGGTTGCTGATATGGCCAGCGTAGCGGTAAATACCGATGGGAACAATTCTTTGGCGCTACTAATGGCGGCATCCCAAACAGACATGCCATGATCCAGCTTTTCTACGTGGTTATCAATCACTACAATGGGGTCATCAACTACAATCCCCAGCACCACAATCAATGCGGCAAGCGTAACGGTATCCAGCTCTATGCCGGCCATATACATAATGCCCAGCGTTGCGGCTATGGTAATAGGGATAGTTGCTGCAGCAACCGCGGCAACCCTAAATGGCAGCAACAGCAATGCAACGCACACCACGCCGATAAGCGCAAAAGCAAACTCTTTCATAAAGTGGCTGATCGAATCATCCACGACCTCCGGTTGATCTGCCAGTTTTACCAGTTGAATATCAGGCGGCAGGTGCTGTTTTACTTTTTCGATATGCTCTTCCAGTTCCTTACCAAACTGCACAATGTTTTTACCGGCGATCATTTCCAGCGATATCACGATGGATTTGGTGCCGTTGGATGTTACATAGCTGTCCGGCTCGTCATACTCGCGTTTCAATGTCGCTACATCACGAAGGCGCACCGAATTGCCGTTAGCGTCCTGCCTGATGATCTGCTCGGCAAGTTCGGCCTCGGTTTTATAGTAGGTGCTTAAATGAATGGGCTCATCTATCACCTTTCCTTCCACTTTACCGGTGGCATTAATTGCGCCTTCATTTTGCAGCACCTGCATCACATTATTAACAGATACCCCCTTTTGCAGCAGTTTATTATTATCTACATAAATGGTGATCTGCTCGTTCAGGTTGCCGGTATGGGATATCTTGGCAACATCCTGTACCTGCCTCAGTTCTGCCTCTATGTCTTCCACATTACGGAGCAATTCTTTATAAGGCCGTGTCTTTGATTCTACGGACAAAAGCATGGCAGAGGTATTGCCGAAATCACTGTCGATATAAAACCCTTTAACTTCTTTAGGGAGCTGGCTTTGCAGTATCAGCATCCCGTTTTTGATCTTATTCCAAAAGGCTTTGGTTTGGATGGCATTTTGGTTATCCGCTACCTCTACAAAGATGTACATTACGCCATCCCGCGAAAAGGAGTAAGTTTTTTTCTTGTTAACCTCGTTGTTACTAAAAAGGTATTCCTCTACTTTTTTTGTCAGCTGCTCTTCTACCTGTTTGGATGAAGCGCCGGGGTATTGCCCGACAATAAGACCCTGCCTGATAGTGAAATCAGGGAATTCGTTTCGTGGCATATTGAAAAGCCCGGATAAACCAAGCAGTACGAGTATGGCCGAAAGCGCAAGCGGGAATACATGGTACTCCATTGCCCATTCAATTAAATTTGAGTTCTTTTTCATGATATGGGCTTATTTACTGACAATGACAGGGGTTTGATCGGCAAGCTTCTGGTAACCAGAGGTGATCACCTGCTCATTACCCGATAGCCCGGATTTGATCGTAATGCCGTTACTGTAAAGCTGACCGGTAATTACATCTTTCCGCACTGCCTTATGCGTTGCACCCACTATATAGAGAAAGCTGGCTCCTTTTTCGTCCACCTGAACAGATTGCACCGGAACAATGACTTCTTTAATATCATTAGAAGAAGCGACAGCCCCGGCGGTTTTGTTAAACACCACTTTACAAAGCATGCCGGGCCTTAACTTCATATCATTATTGGCAAGCGATATTTTAAGATTATAATTAGCGCTGCCGTTAAGCGCTAAAACGCCGACTTCGGTTACGTTGCCCTGCAAAGGCTGATTCCCTAAGGCATCAATTTTTACCGTAGCCGGAGTTCCTGTTTTATAGTGATTAATTTCACTTTCGGGCACTGCTACCAGCACCTTCACCGAACGGGTATCCAGCAACTGCAAAACGGGCTGCCCAGGGTTAGCTACGGCTCCTGCTTCGGCTTTCTTTTCACCAATATACCCGCTTACCGGTGCATAAAGGTGTGTATGGGCTATATTTTGGTAGGTTGCGCGGGCGGCAGAGGTTGCCTGTTCATAATTTGATCTGGCTTCCAGCATTTTTATTTCGGAAATGCTGCCTTTTTTAAATACATCGTTGATACGGGTATAATTTTCTTCGGCAAGTTTAGCCTGCGCCAGCTGTGCGTTATACTGGTTGCGGTATACCGTTTCATCTACAGCGCCTACCAGTTGTCCTTTTTTAACGTAATCGCCGGTTAGCACCGGGAATGACAGGATAGTTCCGGAAACCTGAAAGCTTAAATCGATTGTCTTTTCGGCTTCAAGTGTTCCGTCGTAAACGATCCGGTCGCCGGTTGACATGGAATCCGCACTCAAATTGAATACGTTTACCGCTAAAGTGTCCGGCCCGTTCTTTTGCTCTTTTTTACCTGAGCAGCCGGAAATCCAGATAGCGGCCATCATCGCTCCTGCAAGTGTAAGTTTGGTTTTCATATAATTAATTGAACATTATTTGTATTTATGTCGATTGTTATTTCATTGTTTATTAATCCCGCAACTGATTGTGTTGAGCTATAAAAAATTCAAACGAGAACTTAATTTCTAACTTTCACTCTCATTTAGAAAGTGTATTTGATTAAATAGCAAGTTTAAAAGATTTCGACAAATATACATTATTTGTTTTTATGATGTTTTTAATAATTGTGTCATATTACTAATTCGACATAATCCGGCTAAACCTTTAAACGGCAAAAAAAGTCACAAACAAAAATTGTATTTTTGTCGAATCATGAAAGCAGATCAAAACGATAGCATAAGAGAAGAGATCATCACGGCAGCCGACGCGGTATTTGAGCGTTACGGCTTCGTAAGGGTATCTATGCAGGATATATCAAATGAATGCAAAAAAGGCCGGAGTACACTTTATCATTACTTTAAGAACAAAACAGAGGTACTTGACGCTTTATGTCACAAAATATTTTCCCAATGCCTGGAGGAAAGCAAAGCCACGATAAGCAAACGACGTTCTTTTTCGGCCAATATAGAATCATTTAATGAGGTAAAGATCAAACGCCTGCGCGAAGTGGTTTTAAAATATAAGCTGGTTATTGAGGATATGAGG
>NZ_JBFUJG010000018.1:0-82921 GCF_056401495.1 Mucilaginibacter sp. P4_E8 | reverse complement strand
ATGCTATAGTGTGCGTATTACGTTTCGCACCTAAGTTTTTAACTTGCTCAACAATGCTTTTGGCATCATAACCGCATTCGGCCCAAAGTTCGGGCTGTTCGCCGTGTTCTATGATCTTATCAGGTATTCCAAGGCGTTTTACCTGAGTTTTATGATAACCATTATCTGCCATAAACTCAATTATGGCACTTCCCATTCCTCCTTCAAGGCAACCATCCTCCACAGTAATTACCTTATCAAACTTCTGAAATACATCGTGTAATAAGGCTTCATCAAGCGGTTTTACAAAACGCATATCATAATGTGCAGGGTAATAACCTTCAGCATTCAAATCGGCGGTAGCTTTTACCACTTCGTTACCTATGGCCCCTATTGATAAAATGGCTACATCATCGCCATCGCATATTTTACGGCCTTTACCAACAGATATTGCCTTAAACGGACGCTGCCAGTCAACCATCACTCCACTACCGCGGGGGTACCTGATCACAAAGGGGCCCATGTTATCCTGTTGTGCAGTAAACATCAGGTTACGCAGTTCTTCCTCATTCATAGGTGCCGATACCGTCATATTAGGTATGCAGCGCATAAAGGCCAGGTCATAGGCACCGTGGTGTGTTGGTCCGTCGGCACCAACCACGCCAGCTCTGTCCAAACAAAATATAACATTTAGTTTTTGTATGGCCACATCATGTATCACCTGGTCATACGCCCTTTGCATAAAGCTTGAATATATGTTGCAAAAAGGTATTAAACCCTGGGTAGCCAATCCTGCCGAAAAAGTAACCGCATGTTGCTCGGCTATTCCAACGTCAAAAGCACGTGTTGGCATAGCTTTCATCATCAGGTTTAGGGAGCATCCGGAAGGCATGGCCGGGGTAATACCCATAATTTTAGGGTTTTGCTCGGCCAGTTCAATAATGCTAAGACCAAATACATCCTGATATTTAGGAGGCTGTGGTTTCTCGTATTTTGTTTTTTTGATCTCGCCGGTTATCTTGTCAAATAAGCCTGGCGCATGCCATTTGGTCTGGTCTTTTTCGGCTAAGGCGTACCCTTTGCCTTTAACCGTAACACAATGCAATAATTTTGGCCCGGGTATATCGCGCAGGTCTTTTAGCACTTTTACCAGGTGATTTACATCGTGCCCGTCAATGGGGCCAAAGTATCTGAATTTTAAAGCTTCAAAAAAGTTGCTCCGTTTAAGCAGCGTTCCTTTTATGCTTTTTTCAATCTTCTGTGCTATTTTAAAGGCATCAGGCCCTATGGCCGATAGCTTTGCCAGCACATGGGCTATATCATCCCTAAAGCGGTTATAAGGCTTCGAGGTGGCAATATCAGTAAGGTATTCTTTTAAAGCACCCACGTTTGGGTCAATTGACATGTTGTTATCGTTCAGGATCACCAGCAGGTTTGAACTTTCAATACCGGCATGGTTAAGGGCTTCAAATGCCATACCTGCTGTCATGGCCCCATCGCCAATAACGGCCACGTGCTGCCTGTCGGTCTCGCCTTTATAATGTGAAGCCACGGCCATGCCTAAAGCTACAGATATAGAGGTAGAGGAGTGCCCTACGCCAAAAGTATCGTATTCACTTTCTGACCGTTTAGGAAAACCGCTAATACCTTTATATAGGCGGTTAGTATGAAAAGCTTCGCGACGGCCGGTCAGTATTTTATGCCCGTAAGCCTGGTGGCCAACATCCCAAACCAATTGATCGTATGGGGTATTTAAAACATATTGCAGGGCAACTGTTAGTTCAACAACACCAAGACTGGCGGCAAAGTGGCCGCMGTTTACCGATACTACATCAATAATATACTGGCGCAACTCCTGGCAAACCCGTTCAAGCTCATTTTCATTAAGTTGCTTTAAATCAGATGGATAATTTATTTTTTGCAACAAATCTCCGGCTGGTACCTGCATTGACATTTGTAAGAATATTTGACTTACAAAGTAAGTTATTTATTTATAAAAACAGGCCATATAAATGTATTTATTGTTTCGAATTGTAGTATCAGGTAGTTAGTATCGAGTATCAAGACGGTAATATTTTGCAAGTTTTTTAAAACATCTTGATACTCGATACTAACTACTTGATACTAAAAAACCTTATTTTTGGGCTTATATTTATGACCGACGACAGCTTTGCCATAAGATTACCCCAGTTTGAAGGTCCGTTTGATCTGCTGCTTTTTTTTATTGAAAGGGACGAACTGGATATTCATGATATACCCATAGCCCGTATTACCGACGATTTTTTAAACTACATACATCAAATGACCAGTCTTAACATGGAGCTGGCCAGTGAGTTTATTTTTGTAGCGGCTACCCTAATGCGTATAAAGGCCAAAATGTTGCTGCCCCGGTATGAAGCAGATGAGGCAGGCGACGAAGCCGATACCAAAGAGAACCTGATCAGAAAACTGATAGAGTATAAGAAATTCAAAGAGCTATGTGATGAACTGCGACCTTTTGAAGATGAGCGGTTTAAGCAGGAAAAACGTGGTAATATTAAACATGATCTGGAACAGGTTGAAAAAGTAACACTACCGGGCGAAGAACTATCGGAAATAAGTTTGTATAAATTAATGATGGTTCATGAGCGGGTAATGAAAAATTACCTGAACCGCAGCGAAGAGGTTCACCATACAGTAGTGCAATACCCTTACACTATCGAAAAACAAAAAAAGGCTATTGATGATCTGTTGAAGATCAATAAAATGCTTGATTTTAAAGCCATTGCCGGGCAGTCAGAAAACAAAGTGCATTTTGTATACAACTTTTTAGCCGTTTTAGAAATGCTGCAGCAGGAACTGATAGATATACAAATAGGGCTGGGATATAATAACTTCTGGATATCGGCCAGGGGGATTAGCTAAAAGCGGAAAGCTAAAGGCTAAAAGCTTGATAGTCCGAAAGAGAGCTTTTAGCATTAGGCATTTAGCTTTATGCTTCTGATGTAATGGGCAAAGGTTCAAGGCTTAATACAAAAAAGCTTTAAGCTTTTAGCCTTTAGCTTTAGGCTTTTTACTAACTTAGGGCCGTTTTAATAATATATAATGAAAAGAGACAAATTAATTTTTAAGCTACTGGATGAAGAGCAGCAACGCCAGGAAGAAGGCATTGAGCTGATAGCGTCTGAGAATTTTGTAAGCCGTCAGGTTATGGAAGCGGCAGGATCTGTTGCTACCAATAAATATGCCGAAGGTTTACCGGGTAAACGTTATTATGGCGGTTGCCAGGTAGTTGACGAAATTGAGACCATTGCTATTGATAGGGCTAAGCAATTATTCAATGCAGAGTGGGCCAACGTACAACCGCATTCAGGTGCGCAGGCTAATGCCGCGGTTATGCTGGCTTGTTTGCAACCCGGCGATAAAATATTAGGATTTGATCTGTCACATGGTGGCCACTTAACACATGGTTCGCCGGTTAACTTTTCAGGTAAATTATATGAGCCTCACTTTTATGGCGTGGTTAAAGAAACCGGTTTGGTTGATTATAAACAACTGGAAAAGGTTGCACTTCAGGAAAAACCAAAACTGATCATTTGCGGAGCTTCGGCTTACTCGCGCGATTGGGATTACGAATTTATACGCAAAGTAGCTGATAAGGTAGGCGCTTTGGTACTGGCCGATATTGCGCACCCGGCCGGGCTTATTGCAAGAGGGTTATTAACTGATCCGCTGCCGCATTGCCATATTGTTACTACTACTACACACAAAACATTACGCGGACCACGTGGCGGCCTTATTTTATTAGGCAAGGATTTTCCGAATCCTTATGGTATAAAAACACCTAAGGGCGAAATCAGGATGATGTCGTCATTACTGGATATGGCTGTTTTCCCCGGTACACAGGGCGGCCCGCTTGAGCATATCATAGCTGCTAAAGCCATAGCTTTTGGCGAAGCATTAAGCGAAAGCTATATGAAGTACGTACTGCAAGTTAAAAAGAATGCCAATGCCATGGCCGAAGCTTTTGTTAAGCGCGGTTATGAGATCATATCAGGAGGTACCGATAATCATTTAATGCTGATTGATCTGCGTAATAAAAATATTACCGGTAAAGCTGCTGAGAATGCTTTGGTAACAGCCGATATCACTGTGAACAAGAACATGGTACCTTATGATGATAAATCGCCATTTGTAACTTCGGGTATACGTGTAGGTACTGCAGCTATTACTACCCGCGGTATGAAAGAGAAACAAATGGATCACATTGTTGAATTGATAGATGCTGTAATTACCGATCCTGAAAATGAACTTTCTTTGAAAAAAATACGTAAAAAGGTTCACAAGCTGATGTACGACTACCCTTTGTACAGAGAGAACGGCTCGGATTAATAAATGGCTATCAGGCAGGAGGAACATTTAAATACAGAAAAAGAGCGTTTAGCAGCCCTGAGGTCATATCATGTATTAGATACATTGCCCGAAAAGGAGTATGATGCTATTACACGTCTCACATCTTATATATGTAATGTACCCGGTGCCTTCATCACTTTAATTGATGCTGACAGGCAGTGGCTTAAATCGAAATTTGGCGCCGGCATGGATGAAATTCCACGTGCCGGCGCTTTTTGCAATCACACCATCCTCCATGATGATATCCTGGAAATAGAGGACACCCTGCAGGATGATACTTTTAAGGATAACATTTTTGTTACTACTCAAAATGTACGTTTTTATGCCGGTGCGCCATTAATTGATCCCGACGGGCATCATTTAGGGTCGCTCTGTGTTATTGATACCGTACCCCACCACCTGAGCCCCGAGCAGCGGGATGCCTTACGGATATTGGCCGATGAGGTAATGTCGCACTTTATACTGCGCAAGCAAAAACATGATCTGGAAGAAAGCCTGGCGCTTCACAAGGAGTTCCGTGAACTTTTTGACAGCTCACCCGATATTCATTGTATTTTAGACCGCAATTTTAAAATTGAACGGATCAACCAGTCTGTAAAACCGATTTTAGGTTATAACGCGGATGAGGTGACCGGAAAACCGATATGGGATTTCTTCAGGGAGAAGGAAAGGGATATGTTTCTGAGCCAACTGCAGAATGGTTTAAACGGCGAGGATAAATTTGAATTTGAAACGCCCATTTTCACACCCGATCATGCTGTTAAATGGTTAAGCTGGGTGGCGAAATTTAAAGACGATAAATGGTTTGCCAGTGGCAGGGATGTAAGCTATCAGAAACAGGTTGTAAAAGAGCTTAAACAGTTATCATTAGTAGCCAGCAAAGTTAGCAATGGCGTAGTAATAAGCAACGTTGCCGACGAAGTAGTGTGGACAAACGAAGCATTTGAAAATATTACAGGCTACAGCTTTGCCGATGTTGAAAATAAGCACATTGCGGCCACGCTAAAGGGTAGGCCGGTTGATAAAGCGGCTATTGAAAGATTAGAAACATCTATAAAAAAGAAAGAATCATACGAAGTTGAGCTTTTGATAAACCGAAAGGATGGTACCCCGATATGGATAACCGTTATCAACTCGGTTATCCGGAATAAAGCAGGGGAGATTGATAAATTTATAAGGGTAATTATCGATATCACTTCGCGTAAAAAAATTGAGCAGGACCTTGAAATTTTATCCTTCGCGGCCAGGAAATCGCCAAGTGGCATTTTTATACGCGATTATCGGGGCCGGGTATTATGGATGAACGAGGCGCTTGAACATATTATCGGCTACTCGTTTGCTGAGCTGGAAGGGAAGGTTGTGGGCACAACGCTTATTGGTGAAGATACTGACCTTGTGGTGTTTGAAAGCGCTGTACAAGCGGTTAAACAAAATAAGCCGTATGAAATTGAAATAAAGATCTATAAAAAAGACGGTACCCCACGCTGGGTATTTTTGTCAAATAGTCCCCTGTTTAATGAAACGGGCAAGGTTGACCGGCAAATTGGTGTTATGGTTGATATAACCGAACGCAAAAAGAGCCAGGAAGAGCTTACCAAGCTCTCTTTAGTGGCCAGCAGTACAACCAGCGGAGTTGTAATTAATGATAATAATGGTAAGGTTGAGTGGGTAAATAAAGCATTTGAACAAATAACCGGATATACCATAGAAGATGTGCGCCATAACCATCTGGGTGATGTACTTAAAGGCGAACTTACTGACGTTGCCAGTATCCAAAAAGCGCGCGAGCTTTCTAAAAATAAACAGTCGTTTGAGGTTGATCTGCTTATTTACCGCAGAGATGGACAGCCTTTGTGGATATCGGTCATTAATTCGGTAATTATTGACAGCCATGGCAATGTTGATAAATATATTGAAGTAATTATTGATATAACGGCCAAAAAGAAGGCCGAAATTGAACTGATACTCGCTAAGGAAGAGGCATTGCAGTTAAGCCGGGCCAAGGATATGTTTATATCGGTTATGAGCCATGAAATACGTACCCCGCTTAATGCGGTTATTGGTATGTCGCATTTATTGCTCGAGGATAATCCAATGGATTCGCAAAAAGAAAACCTGGGTATCCTTAAGTTTTCGGCAGAAAATTTAATGACACTGATCAATGATGTATTGGATTTTACTAAGATAGAAACCGGGAATATTGAACTGGAAAAAGTAAACGTTGACATGCGCGAGCTTATTCAAAGTATTACCAATTCGATGCGGTATAAAGCCGATGAAAAAAATATTTACCTTAGCGAAAGTATTGATGATGCCGTACCACCAATGGTAATAGGCGACCGTACCAGGTTGTGCCAGATACTACTGAACCTGGTAAGTAATGCGGTTAAATTTACGGAAAAAGGCGGGATCAAAATTGACCTCAAAGTTATTCAGCAAACGGAAAAGGATGTACGTATCCGTTTTTCTGTTACAGACACCGGAATTGGTATAGCCAGCAATAAATTGAGTACCATATTTGAACAGTTTAAGCAGGCCGAAATTGATACAACACGTAAATATGGAGGGACTGGTTTAGGGTTGGCCATTAGTAAACGGCTAATTGAGTTGCATGACTCCCGGATAAATGTGGATAGCGTTATAGATCAGGGATCTACTTTTTGGTTCACGATAACTTTCAATAAAACAGATAATTATTTAAGCAGTAATAACAATAATGTGGAAGCAGGACTGAAGATAAATATTTTAGTAGTTGATGATAATCAGATAAACCGGTTATTAATTAACAAGATCCTGAAAAAATGGGGCGCTGATGCTGATTTTGCTGAAAACGGTATTGAGGCTATTAACAAAATAGAAAACAACCGTAATTATAATGTAGTATTAATGGATATCCACATGCCCGAAATGGGAGGGCTCGAAGCTACCCAGATCATACGTTCAAAATCCGAATCGTACTTTCAACAATTGCCCATTATTGCTTTAACCGCATCAATGCTCGGTAACCAAATAGGCGAAATAGGTAATGCCGGTATGAACGATTATATATTGAAGCCGTTTGACCCTAAGTCGCTGTACGATAAACTAAGCAGGTACCAACACCAATAAGATATTTGGGATTTCGGATGTTCGATTTTTCACCATTGTTTGTTTTTAATGGTGTTCAAGAGGTCTTCGACGTTTCGGATTTAGGAATTAGTTTTTATTAGAATTTAGAATTTTCTTCCCTTACTGCGCATAGGCAATAGTAGCAATACTCAACTTAAGCCCTGGTATTTTTAGCAGCTCAATTCCGCAGGCTTCAAGTGTTGAGCCGGTTGTTACAATATCATCAACCAGTAAAACGTGTTTGTTCATTAACCTTTCGGGGTGTTTAATCATAAAAACTTCCTGCATGTTCTCAAACCTTGCAAAACGCGACTTGTGGGTTTGTGTTGCTGTAGCTATAGCACGTTGCAGGTTATCATCTTCAACTACAGCGTTTAATTTTTGCGCCAGGCCATTGGCAAAGCAGGTGCTTTGGTTGTAACCACGCTCTTTTAGCCGGCTTTTGTGCAGGGGTACTGGTATGATCAGGTCTGCGGTATTAAAAATGTGATTTTCCATTAACTGTGTGCCAGCCATATTGCCCAGTAAATTACCTATCTGTTGCATTCCCTTATATTTAAAATGGTGCATCAGGCTCTGTACCTTTCCGCCTTTGTTAAAATAGTACAGGGCGTATACAGCCTCTACATTTATTTTGCCATAAAATTGCTTGGCAACAATATTATCGGCCTGTAAATGAAAGTTAGTATAAGGTAAATTGTAACGGCAGTCTGAACAAATGATATGCTCATTGGCCACAAGACTGACCTCACATGCGGGGCAAAGTTCAGGAAACAGTAGTGAAACAAAATCGGCCAGATAGCCGCGCAGCATTTTCATGCTATGAATTTAATGCAGATTTTTTAAACTTCGGCAACCTTTGCTTTTTCTTTAATAGCCAGTTGCCCGCAGGCGGCATCAATGTCTTTACCACGGCTTCGTCGTAAATGGGTGTTAATGCCTTGTTTTTGAAGATAATCAGCAAACGCTTCAACCTTGTCTTCGCCGGCATTAATGTAACTGGCAAAGGCAATAGGGTTATATTCAATGATATTTACCTTGCAGGGCAGGTGCTTGCAAAATTTTGCCAGCTCCATAGCATCCTGAATGCTATCATTAACACCATCAAAAATAATATACTCGTAAGTTACCGGATTTTTGGTTTTGGCGTAATAATATTTTAAAGCCTCGGCCAGCGCCTTTAATGAGTTTTGCTCGTTAATAGGCATTATGGTGTTCCGCTTTTCGTCGTTAGCTGCGTGTAATGATAGGGCAAGGTTAAATTTCACCTGGTCATCACCCAGTTTTTTTATCATTTTGGCTATGCCCGCTGTTGATACGGTAATTCTTTTAGGCGACATGTTCAAGCCGTCTTCGGCAGTGATGCGCTCAACAGATTTCATCATATTGGCATAGTTAAGCAAAGGTTCGCCCATGCCCATATATACAATGTTTGATAAAGGTATGCCATAGTTTTCACGGGCCTGCCTGTCAATCAAAACTACCTGGTCATAAATTTCATCGGGATTAAGGTTTCTTTTACGCTCCATATATCCTGTTGCGCAAAACTTACAGGTAAGACTGCACCCCACTTGTGATGATACGCAGGCCGTCATACGGCCCGGTGTTGGAATTAAAACACCCTCAATTAAGTGAGTATCGTGTAAAATAAAAGAATTTTTTATAGTTTTATCAGCACTAACCTGTGATGAATTAATTTTAACGTTGTTAATAACAAAGTTTTCATCAAGTTTAGTGCGCAGTTCTTTTGAAATATTGCTCATTTCGTTGAAAGAGAAGCACGATTTTTTCCAAAGCCACTCATAAACTTGTTTAGCCCTGAAACTTTTTTCCTCCATCCGGATAAAATGCTCCTGCAAGGCTTCCAGACTAAGGCTGCGGATATCTATTTTATCTTTTGCATTATTCACAGTGCAAAAGTACTTAAATTTAAAAAAAATCGTCTTGTTTTAAAGTCATTCTTTTTAAGGATAAAAAAACAATAGCTAAAAGTTAATTGTAATTGTTTTTAGGAAGTAATATGAAAAACGTTGTGAGACAGATACTAAGTTAACATATTGAATGAAAAGTTTTAAAGCTGATTACGTTTTTCCTGTTTTTGCCGATCCTGTTAAGAATGGAATAGTTACTATTGATGACCGCGGCAAGATCATCTCCGTTACAGATCATAACAATCCTCCCAATGGTCCTGTTGAGCAGTTAAGTGGCATTATTTGCCCAGGATTTGTAAATACACATTGCCATATTGAATTGTCACATCTTAAAGATAAGATACAACCCGGCAACGGATTGGTGAATTTTGTAAAAGACGTACAGGGTTTCAGAAAAGCCGATGATAAACAAGTACTGGATGCTATTCAAAAAGCCGATGCCGAAATGTACACGAATGGTATTGTGGCAGTTGGCGATATTTCAAACAGTAATTTGAGTATCCCGGTTAAGGCAGCCAGCAAGTTATATTATCATACTTTTGTTGAAACCTTTGGATTTTTACCTCAAAATGCAGAGGAAACTTTCAATAAGGCCATGGAATTGCTGAATGAATTTAAACCGCAATCCTGTTCTATTACACCTCATGCACCTTATTCGGTGTCAAAAGAATTATTTAAGTTGATCAGGAAACATAGCGATTCAGGTCAAAATCTGATCAGTATCCATAATCAGGAGTGCGAGGACGAAAACAAGTTTTACCGTTATAAGTTAGGCGGCTTTATTGGGCTATATGAGCATTTTGGTATTGATATCGGTCACTTTAAGCCACAGGCCCGCAACTCCTTACAATCCATTATTCCACTACTAACCAATAAACAACAGGTTTTGCTGGTGCATAATACCTGTACCAATTTAAAAGACATTTACTTTATAAAACGTTTTGACCGTAAAATAAACTGGTGCTTTTGCCCTAATGCTAATTTATATATCGAAAACCGTCTTCCTAAAATACAGCTCTTCATTGATCAGGGCTTTAATATTACGCTGGGTACCGATAGCCTGGCATCAAACAGCAGCCTGTGTATATTGAGCGAAATGCGCACCATTCAAAAAAAGTTCCCGGCAATCAGTACAGAAAAACTAATTGAATGGGGTACTGTAAATGGTGCCAAATTTTTAGGTATCGACGACGAAAAGGGTACACTTGAACCGGGCAAAGTCCCAGGCCTTAACCTCATTACAGGTTTAGACGGATTAAAGATAACCCCTGAAAGCAAGGTTAAAAGATTGGCATAATTTGAAAAGTAACCGGGCATGCGGGCGATAAATCAAAATTTTCAAATCACCAAATTTTCAAATTAAAAAATGATCAAACATCTCGATATCACTGTAAAGGGTAAAGTTCAGGGCGTTTTTTACCGTAAAGCGACCAAGGCGGTGGCCGACCAGTTGGGCGTGCGGGGTTTTG
Source organism: Mucilaginibacter sp. P4_E8 (assembly GCF_056401495.1). Lineage (NCBI taxonomy): Bacteria > Pseudomonadati > Bacteroidota > Sphingobacteriia > Sphingobacteriales > Sphingobacteriaceae > Mucilaginibacter > Mucilaginibacter sp. P4_E8. The sequence goes on along the minus strand of NZ_JBFUJG010000018.1, from coordinate 72,042 downwards.
TTAAAAATGAGCCCAACGGCGATGTTTTTATAGCGGCAGAAGCTGATAATACCACACTTGAAATGTTTATGGATTGGTGTAACGAGGGCCCGCAAGATGCCGAAGTAAGTTCTGTTGAAACCCATGAGGGCGAATTAAAAAACTATCGTAATTTTGAGGTCGTAAAAAAGAGCCTGTAATTTAACAGCTTATTATTTTAATTACCCTATACATCAACATTGTCTACCGCTAAAAAATTTGCAGGTCAAACTGCCATATATGGTTTAAGTACTATTGTATCAAAAGTACTTAGTTTTATTTTAACGCCAATTTATACAAGTGCCTATCAACCAAAGGTATATGGTATATTCACTACGATGTTTAGCTGGGTGTCGCTGCTTAACCCCCTGCTGGCATTTGGTATGGAAACCACTTTTTTCAGGTACGTTAATAAAAGAGACGATCAAAAGCAGGCTGTTTATGACAATGCTTTTGCTACCGTTTTAACTTTATCGGTAGTTTTTTTACTTATTGTTTTCCCGCTAATTAATAACGTAGCAACCTCTATTAGTATTGGTACCAGCAACACCCACGCAGATTATGTATTGTATGTAAAATACTTTATTGCGGTTTTAGTGCTCGATGCTATCAGCGCAATTCCATTTGCTAAAATACGTGCCGATGGGCGCCCGGCCCGTTATGGTATTATCAAGTTTATTAACGTGGTTATTTTTGTAGGCAGTAACCTGGTTTTTATTTATGTACTGCCGTTTATGATCAAACATAACTTTGCCGGTGCCGATTTTATCAGATCGTGGTTCAGGCCAGGTTGGGTGGGTTATGTGTTCATGTCAAACTTTATTTCAAGTGCCGCAACGTTACTATTTATATTACCCGAACTGCTCAAATTCAGGTTCAAATTTAACTGGGTATTATTAAAAGATATGCTGTTGTACAGTTGGCCAATAATGATAGCCAACATATCCTATGCACTTAACGAAAACGTTGATAAACTGCTGCTGGGTAAACTGTTGCCTGCCAAAGAGAGCGCGAATGCGGTAGGTATATATTCGGGCTGTGCTAAAATTTCGCTGTTCCTCAGCATATTCGTTCAGGCTTTCAGGTTAGGGGCCGAGCCGTTCTTCTTTAATCACTCAAAAAATAAAAATGCCAAGCAAACCTATGCCCGTATTATGGATTATTTTGTCATAGCGGTTTGCATCATATTTGTAGCATTGATAGCCAATATTGAACTGCTTAAATATTTTGTAAATAATCATAATTATTGGGTAGGGTTGGGCGTTGTACCACCATTGGTATTTGGTTATGTTAGTTTAGGCATATATATGAATTTATCGGTATGGTACCGCCTGTCTGATCAAACCCGGTATGGGCTGTATATTTCTGGTATTGGCGCGGTGCTTACTTTAATACTAAACTTTATATTTATACCCAAATACAGTTATATGGCTTCGGCATGGATATCATTGGCTGCTTATGCAACCATGATGGTATTATCCTATTTATGGGGACAAAAAAACTACCCCATTCCTTATAATCTTAAAAAGAACCTCGCTTATATCATTGCATCAATAGTGTTGGTGTTTGTATCATTTACGGTATTTAAACGAAACATATTTGCAGGTAACGGTCTTTTGCTGTTATTTGCATTTACCGCATTTTATTTTGAGCGCAAAGAATTAAAAATTATATTTAGTAAACGATGACCATCAGGATAATTAACCGATCAAAAAATAGTTTACCTGCTTATGAAACGGCACATGCCGCCGGTATGGATCTGCGGGCCAATACAGATGAAACCATATTGCTTAAGCCAATGGAGCGTAAATTGATCCCTACTGGTTTGCATATTGAACTGCCCGAAGGTTTTGAAGCCCAGATACGCCCGCGCAGTGGTTTGGCGTTTAAACATGGTATAGGTATTGTTAACTCGCCGGGAACTATTGATGCCGATTATCGCGGAGAGATCAAGGTGTTGCTCATCAATTTTTCGGCTGATGTGTTTGAGATCAATACAGGCGACCGCATTGCCCAGATGGTGATTGCCCGGCACGAAAAAGTGATCTGGGATGATGTGCAGATACTAAATGAAACTAACCGGGGCGAAGGCGGATTTGGCCATACCGGAGTTGGTTCGAAATAGAATCAGGAGGGTAGAATCAATAGATAAGAGCCAGGATACAGGAGCAAGGACAAAAGACAATAGGAATAAAGAGGAAATGGTTGAGGCCGGATAAGAACATGAAGGATCAGGAATTAAGATATGGCAAACAGAATAATAAAACAAGTATCCATTATTTGATGGCGGTCTTGTTTCTTGTTTCTTGTCTCTTAACTCTGAAAGCCAGTGCCCAAAAACCGGCATCCAAGTCCATGAATGCGCTTGACAGCACAATGGTTAGGCAGCTTTTCTTCTCGGCACTGCACGAAAAAACCATCGATAATACAAAGCTGGCTACTGAAATGTTTGAGCGTATATTGCAAACAGATCCTGCAAATGATGCTTCGCTGTATGAGCTGGCCAATCTTAGAAAACGGCAAAATAATTACGAAGGTGCCCAACCACTGCTGGAGAAAGCCGTATCAATTAGTCCTGATAACGAATGGTATTGGGTAGCGCTTGCCGATAGTTATGAAAAAAGTAACAGCATCAATAAACTTGAAAACGTATTTAATCAACTGATCAGGATCAACCCTGATAAACCTGACTATTATTTTGATAAGGCTAATGCTTACCTTCTTTTAAAAAGATATGACGATGCCCTTAAAGTGTACAATCAGTTGGAGCAACTTACCGGGCCAAGCGATGATATTTTGGCCAGCCGGCAAAAAATTTATCTGAAACAGGGCAAAATTGACCAGGCTGCTGCCGAGCTTGAAAAAGCTATAGCCGATAACCCGGATCAGATACGCTACTATTTATTACTTTCCGAAATTTATAATTCGAACGGTTTAAATGACAAAGCCTTGAAGGTTTTACAGCAAGCCGAAAAACTGAATAGCAATAGTGGCATGGTACACCTGGCCCTTGCCGATATTTACAGAGATAAAAAAGACAAAGATGCCAGCTTTAACCAACTTATACTGGCATTCTCAAATCCGGATATCAGCATAGATCAAAAAATAAGGATTATTGCGGGTTACTTTCCCAAATTTCCTGAACCAAATGCCAAAGCCAGCGCACTTGAGCTTAGCCGCATATTAACAGTTACCCACCCCGCTGACGCCAAAGCCTATGCCATTTACGGCGATATGCTGTTGCAGAATGCAAAGAATAAAGAAGCAAGGCAGGCATACAAAAAATCAATTGAACTTAATGAGCAGGTATATGCGGTACATGAACAATTGGTGCGTATAGAACTAAGTGATAACGATATGGACGCCACCATTAAGGATGGCGAAAATGCCCTTTCATTGTTCCCTAATCAGGGCTGGATGAATTATATGGTTGGCGTAGCATGGGCGCAAAAAAAAGATTTTAAAAAAGCTTTGACCTATGTTAAAAATGCAACTTCATTAGAAATTCAGGATAAGGATTTACTTTCGTTAAGCTTTTCATTAATGGGGGATTGTTACCATGACCTTAAGGATAATAAAAGCTCAGATGAAGCTTATGATAAGGCATTAAGCTATAATCCGGATAATGCGTTTACGTTAAACAATTATGCCTATTATTTATCGTTAAGGAATGAGGCTTTAGATAAGGCTGCGCAAATGTCGGCCCGTTCTAATGAACTGCAACCTAACACGGCATCGTTCGAGGATACTTATGCCTGGGTATTATTTAAGCAAAAAAAATATACCGAGGCAAAGGTATGGATGGAGAAGGCATTGGCACACGATAAGGACAATAGTTCGGCCAAATATGAACATTATGGCGATATTCTGTTTTACCTGGGTAACACGGATGATGCTGTACAAAATTGGAAAAAAGCCAAAGACCACGGTAATCAGTCGCCGGTATTAGAGCGTAAAATAAATGAAAAAAAATATATTGAATAAGCTGCTCATTGTTTGCTGCCTGCTGACAATGATAAGTTGTAAAGCACGTAAACAGGTGATAGTAAGCCGCAAGGCCGATTCGGCTGCAAAACCGCTTGATAATGTGAGCAGTAAGCTGGATGCTATAAAGGCAAAACAGGTAAACTTCAATACATTTGCCGGCAGAGCCAAAACCAAGCTTGATATTAATGGCAACAGCAATGATGTTACCTTAAACATACGCATTCAACGGGATAAAAAGATATGGGTTTCCATTACCGCTATTTTGGGCGTTGAAGCAGCACGTGCACTTATTACACCTGATAGTATTTTACTTATTAACCGCCTGCAGGGTGTATATTTAAGAAAACCATTTAGCTATGTATATAAGTATGCCAGCAACCAGGTTAATTATAAAACGCTCGAATCATTATTGATAGGTAACGCGATACCCGAGTTATTGAATGAGAAAGCAGATGTTGTTAATGCAGACGGGAATACGACGCTAAGCGGCAGCCTTCAGGACCTGTTGTATAAACTGATTGTGGGAGCCGATTTAAAGGTTACACAAACAAATTTATCCAATCAAAATGAGGGGCAGTCGTTACAGGTAGTTAACAATACCTTTATACAGGCAACAAATAGGATTATGCCATCAGAAATAGATATAGCATCAGTAGTAAAAGATAAAAAAATACAGGTTAATTTGCATTATACAAAAGCCGACTATGATGTACAGCAGGAATATCCGTTTAGTATCCCTGCCAGTTACGAGGCGGCCAAMTAATTAATTATTTTTGTTTGATGAAATTTTTAAAAGTAGTATTATTTATAATAGCAGTATTTATAACGGTTGATGTACATGCACAAAGCAGTGCCGAATTAAAACGGAGACGTGACCGGCTATCAGACGAGCTGGAGCAGCTAAACAGAGATTACCAGGAAACTGCCAATAATAAAAGAGCTACTTTAAAACAATTAAGTTTGTTAAAAGCCCAGATAAACCTGAGGGAAGAAAAAATAAATATTATTAATTCTGAAGTAAGAAATTTAGATAACCAGATCTCTGAGAGCAATAATACCGTACATAGTTTACAAACACAGCTTGACCAGCTAAAAAAAGAATATGCAGCCATGGTGCTTTTTGCTTACCGCAATAAAAGCGCTTATAATAAGTTGATGTTTATTTTTGCTTCGAAAGATTTTAACCAGGCCTATAAACGTTTAAAATATTTACAGCAGTTTGGTACTTACCGCGAGCGGCAAGCCGGTTACATACAGGGAACACAAAAGGAACTGCATGTAAAAATAAATGAGCTTGATAGAAGCAAGCAGGAAAAAAGCACTTTGCTGGCTGATCAGCAAAAAGAAAAGGAAACCCTGGGTAAAGAGAAAAATAACCAGGTAAAAGTAGTGAGCGATTTGTCGCAGCACCAGGGCCAGCTAAAACAGCAGCAGCGCGATGTGCAGGCAAAAATTGCTAAAACAAACAGGGAGATAGGTGCAGCCATTCGCAGGGAAATTGAAGAAGCAAGGCGCAAGGCCGAAGAAGAAGCGAGGGAAGCAGCAAGGATAGCGGCGGCAAAGGCTAAAGCCGAAAATAAGACGCCGCCACCCGTGGCAGCTAAGCCGGCAGTACGCAGTACCTCAAGTATACTGAATGCTACCCCCGAAGCAGCTAAACTATCAAACGACTTTTTGGGTAACCGCGGTCGTTTGCCATGGCCGGTTGCTAACGGAGGTATAACCCAGGGATTTGGTGTTTACACTACTCCCGAGGGTATTAGAAGTGAAAGTACCGGTGTTGATATCAGAACCAATCAGGGTAGTGCAGTTAGGGCTGTATTTGATGGCGATGTGATTAAAGTGGTTGATGTAAGCGGTACCTACCTGGTCATGATCAGGCATGGGGAATATTTTACGGTATACGCCAATTTACGGTCGGTTAGTGTGGCAAGGGGGCAAAAAGTTAGTACAAAACAGTCATTAGGTACGGTTGCAACTGATCCTTCAACCGGCGAAACTGCGGCTCACTTTGAAATATACAAAGGGGTATCGGCAGTGAACCCTAAAATATGGTTGGCACCTAACTAATTAGTTATGAACTTTATGAAATTATAATTGTATATATTTGTAACCTTAAAAAAAATGCTATGTTAAGTTCAGTTTTTTTATTTTTAAATATTGGTACAGGGGAGATGGTACTGATACTTTTTGCAGCATTAATGCTTTTCGGCGGCGAAAAGCTGCCCGATCTTGCTCGTGGTTTAGGTAAAGGCATTCGTGATTTTAAAGATGCATCTGAGGATGTTAAGCGTGAGATCAACAACCAGATCAATAATTACGAGGACAAAAAGACCGAAACCCAGGTAAAAGAAACTCCGCTGATTGAAAATACAGTTGAACATGAAACACCGGTTATTGAAGAAGGTACGGTTGAGCATGAAACTACGCTTACCGAAGAAGGGACGCCTGAATATACCACTCCTTATGCACAAAATAAGGTTCCAAATACAATTCCGGTATCAGATCCTTACGCAAGTAATGAAAGTGAACCGGCAGCTGAAACGCATATCGATCTGACCAAAAAAACTACAGAACCGGTTAAAAAAGAACAAGAAGAATACAAATCATAATAATATTTACATAACATAAAACTTAAAAATCATGGGTGGATTAGGCGCACCAGAAATTATTCTGATCATCATTGCAATACTTTTATTGTTTGGCGGTAAAAAAATACCCGAACTAATGAGAGGTTTAGGAAAAGGCGTTAAAGAATTTAAAGACGCGCAAAGCGGAGAAAACAATACAACAACCGAAGAAAAGCCTAAAGTTTAATACTTTAAGTATTACTTGGTTCAATTTTGTTTACTGCTTTTCTGAGTATATATACTTATCTGTTGAATTATTTCGTATTTCAACAGATAAGTTTTTTATTTTAGCCCCATGGCTAAATTTTATTCCTCTTTAAGTGAAATAAGGAGCGGGTTGCAACGTGCGGAAATTACAGTAGAAGGACTGGTAAAAGGTTACCTTGATCAAATTAAAAAAAATGCTCATTTAAATGCTTTTAATGAGGTATTTGAACAGGAAGCACTGATCAACGCAAAAAATGTTGACAACCGCATAAAAAATGGTACCGCCGGTAAACTGGCCGGTATGGTTATCGCCATAAAAGATAATATCTGCTATAAAGGGCATAAGATAAGTGCCTCATCAAAAATATTAAAAGATTTCACTTCAATTTATTCTTCAACCATTGTTGAACGCCTGCTGGCCCAGGATGTGGTTATTATTGGCCGTTGTAATTGCGATGAGTTTGCCATGGGCGGTGCCAACGAAACCTCATTTTATGGTCCGGTAAAAAATTATGCCGACGAAACAAGGGTTTCGGGTGGTTCTTCGGGTGGCTCGGCCGTTGCTGTGCAAGCCGGTATGTGCCATGCCGCTATTGGTACAGATACAGGCGGCTCAGTAAGGCAACCTGCCTCATTTTGTGGGGTAATAGGGCTAAAGCCTACTTATGGCCGTATTTCAAGGCATGGTATTATTGCTTTTGCATCATCATTTGACCAGGTTGGTCCAATTACACGGTCGGTTGAGGATGCCGCCCTGTTGTTGGAAGTAATGGCCGGTCCTGATGAGTATGACAGCACTCTGGCTCAAAAAGAAGTACCGACATTTTCAAGCCATATAGAAAAGCCCGGCAAAAAAAAGATCGCTTATTTACAGGAAGCCCTTTCAAGCCCGGGTGTTGATGTAGAAATAAAAGATACACTGGTAAAATATATTGATAAGCTGCGTGCCGACGGGCATACCGTAAAGCCCATTGCGTTTGATCAACTGGATTACCTGGTGCCGGCCTATTATATTTTGGCCATGGCTGAGGCATCATCAAACCTGGCCCGGTTTGATGGGGTACATTATGGTTACCGCAGCCCATCGGCTGAGGATTTGCAGTCAACCTATAAACGCTCGCGTTCCGAGGGTTTTGGCAGGGAGGTAAAACGCCGCATTATGCTGGGCACATTTGTACTTAGCGCCGGCTATTATGATGCTTATTATGCCAAAGCCCAAAAAGTACGCAGGCTGATAAGGGAAAAAACTGATCAGATACTGAATGAATATGATTTTATACTGATACCAACCGCGCCCGAACCGGCATTTGCCTTAGGTACCCAGGAAAAAGATCCGATTGTAATGTATCTTTCTGATATCTTTACCGTACAAGCATCACTAACCGGAGTGCCTGCTATTTCACTGCCTGCCGGCAATAATAGCAAAGGTTTACCGTTAGGATTACAATTACTTACTAAGCATTTTAACGAACAGGAACTGTTGAATTTTTCAAAATACTTCCTTGAGCTGTAAAAAAAATGATATTTTAGTAAAATAACGGATGCTGGCAGCATCTTTAGTTAATTAAATCCCTAAAGAATGAAGAGATTATTTACGCTTACCATCTGCCTTTTATTACTGCAAATTGTTCATGCTAACCCTTTTTCTTCTGCAAACTCAAATTTTCACAGGCTAATTAATTACCGCGATACCATCGTGCTTCCGGTTATTAATACGCCCGCGCCATTGGCTGGTATGCAAAGAGGTATTTATGAACGCCGCTTAGATTCTATCCACAAAGATATCCCGCTTGATTATAACGAATATGTACAGAGCTATATTGACCTGTACATGCATAACCGCGACGAGATGGGACAAGTAGTAGGACTTTCCAAGTACTATTTCCCTATTTACGAAAAAGCTTTCCGTGATGCCGGTATCCCCGAAGAGATAAAATATCTGTCGATAGTTGAATCGAAGCTTGATCCCAATGCGGTATCAAGAGTTGGTGCAACCGGACTATGGCAGTTTATGTATACTACAGGTAAATTGTATGGGTTAAATATTGATAGTTATATTGATGAGCGCCGTGATCCCATACAGGCCAGCTATGCTGCTGCTGCCTATTTAAAAGATGCTTACCAGGAATTTGGCGATTGGCTGCTGGCCATAGCATCCTACAATTGCGGCAAAAGTAATGTAGAACGTGCCGTTGCGAAAGCCGGAGCCAATGATTTTTGGAGCATACGCCAATATTTACCTTCCGAAACCAGGGGGTACGTACCGGCCTTTATTGCCATGAACTATGTAATGAGTTATTATAACAAGCATAACATTGTTGCACAAGCCTGTAATTTTTCTACCAAGACCGACACCGTCATGGTAAAAAAACATGTTACGTTAAGCAATATATCACAGGCCTTAAAAATAAACATTAGTGAGCTGGCTATACTGAACCCGGCCTACCGAAGATTAATAGTGAATGGTACAGCTGCCGCACCACGCAGGCTGATTTTACCGCAAACCGCCAAAGAGAATTATGCATCCTTGTATAATGTATTAAATGGTGGTACAAACGAAGCTGTGTCGCCGGAACCAAAGGTAACTTATGCCTCATACACCGAAAGTAAACCTGAGCGCAGGATRCCAACTCACCATAAAGTTAGAAGGGGTGAAACGCTGGCTGCCATTGCCGATAAATATGGTGTTGAGGTACAGGATCTGAAAGTTTGGAACCATCTGAAAAGCAATAAGGCTCCGGTTGGACAAACCATTAAAGTAACTTCGGGCGAAGAAGTATCAACCGCATCTGTTAGCCAAAGAGCGAAGAAGGCTTTGTAAATATTAAAAGGGTTAATAACCTGAATATGAAGAGCCCGGTTTTGATTTGTTTCAAATCCGGGCTTTTTTATACCCACTTGCGCCAGAACAGAGATATAGATGGTGACAGTATTTTGTCAGTACGATTAAAAATTTAAACACTTGATTATCAGTTGTTCATTGGTGTTCATGAACGTTCACGGGTGTAGATATGAACGCTTACGGGCAGGCCTAAAACAAGAAATAATATCGAATGCCCAATGTTGAATACTCAATGATGAAGTTAAAACCTCGGTGTTCAAAATTCATTATTAATTTAACCCTTAGCCCATGGTCGGCGTTTTCACCGCACCACTTTCAAGAGTATACAGACGATATGCTGAACAGTATGAAATGGAAGATAAATAAAGGATAATATCCTGAATGAAGAACCCGGTTTTGATTTGTTTCAAGGCAGGGTTTTTTTATGCGGCTTACCTTAAAAAGAATTGTAATTTTGGGTGCTTGATTTTTATTATAAGATGAACAAGAACAACCGTAAACAGGACGCCTTAAACTACCACTCACAAGGCCGCCCCGGAAAAATACAGGTAGTACCTACCAAACCAACCAATTCGCAACGTGACCTAACCATGGCGTATTCGCCGGGTGTTGCCGAGCCATGCCTGCGCATTGCCGATAATGTGGAGGATGTGTATAAATATACAGCTAAAGGTAACCTGGTGGCTGTTATTAGTAATGGTACAGCCGTATTAGGCTTAGGTAATATTGGCCCCGAGGCCAGTAAACCGGTGATGGAAGGAAAAGGCCTGCTGTTTAAAATTTACGCTGACATTGATGTTTTTGACCTGGAAGTAAATGCTAAAAGCGTTGACGAATTTGTAGCTATTGTAAAGGCACTTGAACCTACTTTTGGCGGCGTAAATCTGGAGGATATATCGGCTCCAACCTGTTTCGAGATCGAACGCAGGCTTAAAGCCGAAATGAATATCCCGGTAATGCACGATGACCAGCACGGAACAGCTATCATATCGGGAGCTGCTTTAATGAATGCCTGCGAAATACAGGGCAAAAAGCTGGATAAAATAAAAATGGTAGTTAATGGCGCAGGTGCCGCCGCGGTATCATGCTCAAAAATGTACCTGTCATTGGGGGTTAAGCAGGAGAACCTGGTGATGTTTGACATTAATGGCTTAATAACCCCTGAGCGCACCGACCTTGACGACATCAGGATGGAATTTGCCACCACCCGTACCGATATAAAAACATTGGCCGACGCGATGAAAAACGCGGATGTTTTTKTTGGTCTTTCGGCTGGTAATGTGGTTACGCCTGATATGCTGAAGTCGATGGCTAAAAAGCCTGTGGTATTTGCCATGGCCAATCCCGAGCCAGAGATCACCTATGATCTGGCCATAAAAGCCCGTGAGGATATCATTATGGCAACCGGCCGGTCTGATTATCCTAACCAGGTAAACAACGTATTAGGTTTCCCTTATATTTTCAGGGGCGCGCTTGATGTGCGTGCTACCGCCATTAATGAGGAAATGAAGATAGCCGCCATTCACGCTATTGCGGAAATGGCCAAAAAGCCTGTTCCCGAAGCGGTAAACCTGGCTTATAATATCACCAATCTGAAATTTGGGAAAGATTATATCATCCCCAAACCAATGGATCAAAGGCTGATTACCGAAGTATCGGCAGCGGTTGCTAAAGCGGCTATTGACTCTGGTGTGGCCCGTAAGGTAATTACTGATTGGGAGGCTTATCATGAAGAATTAAGATCAAGGTTAGGCACCAACGATAAGCTGTTGCGTAACCTGACCAATAAAGCCAAACAAAGCCCTAAACGTGTGGTTTTTGCCGAGGCTGATAATTATAAAATTTTAAGGTCGGCCCAAATTGTAAAGGAAGAGGGTATAGCCACGCCTATTTTGCTGGGCAATATAGATAGGATAAAGCAAATCATGCGCGAGAACGATCTTGATCTGGATGATGTACAGATCATAGACCCGCGCGAGGGTTGCGAAAACATGGAAGAATACGCCGAGTATTTGTACAAAAAACGCCAGCGCAGGGGAATCACTTTATTTGAGGCGAAGAAACTATTGATAGACCGTAATTACTACGGTGCCTGCATGGTTCAGTTTGGCAGGGCCGATGCGCTGATATCAGGCTTAACCAAAAATTATGTAACTACTATTAAACCCGCGTTGCAAATTATTGGTACCGAAGAAGGTGTGAACCGGGTGGCTGGTATGTATATGATGATCACAGAAAAGGGACCTGTGTTTTTTGGCGATACTACCGTAAATGAAAACCCAACAGTGCAGGAATTGGTTGATATTACCGTACTTATTGAGCGTTCTGTTAAACAATTTAATATAGCCCCAAGGGTAGCATTGCTTTCCTACTCTAACTTTGGCTCAAACGAAGGGCCTATACCTGAGAAAACACGGGAAACTGTAAGGGTGCTGCATAAGCAATACCCCGATATGGTAGTAGATGGTGATATGCAGGCCAACTTTGCCCTAAACTCTGATCTGCTGGCTGATAATTTTCCGTTTTCAACCTTGAACGGAAAACCCGCCAATACATTGATATTCCCAAATCTGGAGTCGGGAAATATTGCCTACAAACTGTTGCAGGAAATTGGTGGCGCCGAAGCCGTAGGGCCTATATTATTAGGTCTGAAAAAACCGGTTCACGTATTACAACTGGGAAGTTCGGTTCGGGAGATCGTAAACATGGTAACTATAGCGGTTGTTGATGCGCAGGCAAAAGCCGATGCCCATAAATCAACAGGAATTTTTAGTAAGTTTAAAGGAAAATAAATATATAGTATAAAGTAGTTAGTATCAAGTATCAAGATTTTTGAAAGTCCTATTTTATAAATAGATGCAGCTGTCTTGATACTTGATACTAACTACTTGATACTTTCAAATTAAAATAATATGTACGATTATATAAGTGGCAAGCTTGTATTCAAAAGCCCCTCGCATGTAGTTATAGACGCCGGAGGCATAGGCTATCACATAAATATATCGTTAAACACGTATTCCAGGCTGGCCGAAGTAGAAAACTGTAAACTATTTATTTGGCAGCACGTAAAAGAGGATGCGCTTACTTTATATGGTTTTGCCGATGATGGTGAGCGCCGCTTGTTCTTACACCTGGTATCCATATCTGGCATAGGGCCCAATACAGGACGAATGATGTTATCGTCAATAACCCCTGCCGAAATACAGGCAGCTATTGTTAGCGGCAATGTTGCTTTAATACAACGCATAAAAGGAATTGGTCCCAAATCGGCACAGCGTATAATACTGGAGCTGCAGGACAAATTGCGTAAGGAAGGCCCGGATACTTTAACTGTTGTGCCTATAAGCAAAACCGTTAAGGACGAAGCGCTTTCGGCACTTGTCATGCTCGGTTTTGCGCGTAATACGGCCGAAAAAGTATTGGATCAGGAATTGAATAAAAATAATGGAGAATTAACAGTTGAGCAACTCATAAAGTTTGCTTTAAAAACTCTATAATTACGTATAAATTTCTACTTGACCTTTGATAAGAATATTTACTTATAATATTATTATAAGTGTGTTGTTCATTTTGGCATTTGGTGGGCTGGGCAGTGTGTATGCACAACAACGCGTTCCGGGTGGTAAAAGAGATACGACACAGGTAAGCGCACCCGTAAATCTGACCGAGCCTAAAAGCGTTAGGATAAGGGAAGGTATTTTTGATCCGGACCCTCCCAACATGGTGCGTACAGTTGAATATGACGCAGCCTCAAACCGATATATATTATACGAACGGGTTGGTAATTTATTATACCGGCCGCCACAATACCTAACCTTTGCTCAATACCTAAAACTTAAACAAAAATCAAATCAGCGTACTTACTATCAACAACTGGCAGATAATTATGCCTATGACTCACAACAGCCAGGGTTTATACCAGCCATAAAAGTAAGGAGCCGAACCTTTGAACAAATATTTGGCGGCCAAACAATTGATATACGACCGCAAGGCTCGGCCGAGATGATATTGGCCGGTCAGATAAATCAAAACCAAAACCCACTATTCAATACGCGGCAACGCAGCCAGTTTAACTTTAATTTTGACCAGAAGATACAGCTTAATGTAACCGGAAATATAGGTGATAAATTAAAAATAACAACCAATTATAATACCGATGCCCAGTTTCAGTTCGAGAACCAGATAAAGCTTGATTACACAGGATCGCCGGATGAGATCATTCAGAAGGTAGAGGCAGGTACAGTGAGTATGCCTTTAAATACTACATTGATAACAGGTAGCCAGGCGCTTTTTGGTTTAAAAACCAAACTGAAGTTTGGCCGGTTGGATGTAACCAGTATTTTGTCGCAACAGCGGTCGCAATCAAAAACCATTACCATAACCAATGGTTCGCAACAAGGTGAGTTCAGGCTTACCCCGGCCGAATATGAAGCTAACAAGCACTTCTTTTTATCGCAGTATTTCCGTAATAATTATAATAGAGCGCTGGCTAATATCCCCATCATCAGCTCAAACGTAAATATTACAAAAATTGAGGTTTGGACAACTAATCGCACCAACGTTACCACCGACTCAAGAGATATACTTGCATTTTTAGATCTTGGTGAAAACGCCCCTTACAACAGAACGCTATTACAGGGAGGCCCAGGTTTTAGTGCATTACCGGCGGGTTTTAAAGGTCCGGGATTTGCACAACAATCAAACTCCTTATTAAATAATTTACCTGCCGATGCCCGCTCAACCAACTCTAACGCGGCAGCCAATTACTTTCAAAGCACTGGCAATACTGATAATTATTCAAAGCTTACCTATGCCCGCAAGCTTACTGATAAAGAATTTACACTGCACCCGCAGCTTGGATATATATCACTCAATTACCCGTTAAATAATGACGAGGTGCTGGCGGTGGCTTATCAGTATACCATTAACGGCGTACAGTACCAGGTTGGTGAATTTAGCAGCGATGTGGCTGTTGACCCCAATACCCCCAAAGTACTATTTGTAAAATTGCTGAAGAACGAATTGCTGAAAACCAATTTGCCCAGCTGGGATCTGATGATGAAAAACATCTACTCGCTGGGAGCTTTCCAGGTTAGCCCTACTGATTTTAAATTAACCGTTACACGGCTTGATGATAAATCAGGTATTGAAAAAACAGTGATGGAGGAGGGGCAAAACATTAAAGGCAAGCTTTGGTTGCAAATAACCGGACTGGATAATTTAAACCAGCAGAGTGATAAGCAGCCCGATGGCTATTTTGATTTTTTAGAGGGTGTAACCATTGATTCGCAAAACGGGCGCATTGTTTTCCCGGTACTGGAACCCTTTGGATCTGATCTGGCCAAAAAATTTACAGCCGGCGAGCAGGACCTTACCAAGCGGTACGTTTATCAGCCTTTGTATGATTCAACCAAAACCATAGCGCAGCAATACTTCCCTAATTTAAACCGGTATTTAATAAAAGGTACCTATACTTCAACGGGAGGATCAGAGTATCAGCTTAACGCGGTGAATATACCTCAGGGCTCCGTAAATGTAACTGCCGGCTCTTTAAAACTGCAGGAAGGTAATGATTATACGGTTGATTATAATGCCGGGCGTATCCGCATATTGAACCAGGCTTTGCTCTCTTCGGGCCAACCCATTACGGTTAAGCTGGAGAACAATGAGCTGTTTGGTGTTCAGCAAAAATCACTATACGGTTCAAGGTTTGATTATCATGTTAATGACAAGCTGGCCTTGGGTGCTACCATTATGCATTTAACAGAGCAACCCCTCACCCAAAATGAGGTAGCGGGCGATGAATCCATCTCCAATACCATATGGGGTTTTGACGCTAATTACAGTTCAGAATCAAGGTTGCTTACCCGGCTGGTTGATAAGATCCCCTTTATCCACACCAAAGTCCCTTCGTCAATTAATTTTTCGGGCGAGTTTGCGCAATTGTTACCAGGCAGCCCCGGTGCCCTAAACTTTGCCGGATCAAAAAATGGCACTTCATATCTTGATGATTTTGAGAACAGTCAATCAATCATTGATGTAAAAAGTGCAAACAGCTGGCAAATATCCGGTACACCACAGCTTTTTCCAGAATCAGGTACATTTAATGACCTGAGTTATGGGTACAACCGCGCCCGGCTTGCATTTTATAATATCGACCCTATATTTTATACCAATGTGGGCACTGTCGCGGTTTCACGTGCCGAACTTTCAAACCATTATGTAAGGCAGGTAATTGAGCAGGAGGTATTTCCATACAAACAATCATCAACAGGGCAGCAGCTAAGCCTGGCCACGTTGAATATGGCCTTTTATCCAACAGTACGCGGACCATATAATTATGCAACTACAGGCATTAATAACGATGGTACCCTGCAAAATCCAAGAACACGCTGGGGAGGTATGTTCAGGAAACTGGAGACCAATGATTTTGAATCATTAAACGTGGCTTATATCGAATTTTGGGTACTTGATCCTTTTATATACAAACCAAATTCGGCTGGTGGCGATCTGTATTTTAACCTGGGAAGCGTATCTGAAGATATATTAAAAGACGGCCGTAAAAGCCTGGAGAATAGCCTGCCCGTTAATGGCGACCTGACACAGGTGGATGAAACAAACTGGGGGCGGGTATCAAAATTGCAGCCGGTAATAAATGCTTTTGATAATAATCCTGATTCGCGCAAACTGCAGGATGTAGGTTTGGATGGTTTAAATGATGCTGATGAGAAAACCAAATTTGCGCCTATAGTTCAGCAGGTAAGCGGCGAGTTAAGCGGGCAGGCGGCTAATAGTTTTGCAGCAGATCCATCATCGGATGATTATCAGTATTACCAGGGGCGGGCACTTGACCAGGCCAAAGCCAGTATTTTGGATAGGTACAGTAAATATAATGGCACTGATGGCAACTCAAAAACGGCTGAGCAATCGCAGGCAGAATTAGGGATCCAAAATTCGGCCTCCACATCACTACCCGATGGTGAGGATATTAACCGCGACAATAACATGAGCCAGGAGGATTCATACTTTCAATACAAAGTATCCATGCGCCCCGGTGATATGATAGTTGGTCAAAATTATATCAGCGATAAAGTTACCGCTTCGGTGAAACTGGCCAATGGTACCACACAAATGGTTAACTGGTACCAGTTTAGGATACCTATAACAGATTATCAGAGTAAAGTAGGTAACATCCAGGATTTTAAAGCCATACGTTTTATGCGTATGTTCATGACCAATTTTGCCGATACCGCGATACTGCGTTTTGCAACCCTGCAACTGGTGCGTGGCGAATGGCGTACGTTTAATACCGAAAAAAATCCGCTTAATGTAATTGCCGATCCGGCTATCCCAAATCCGCCGCTTGATAATTCAACCCTTGATGTACAGGCTGTAAACATTGAGCAAAATGGTAACCGTACACCAATACCTTATGTGGTGCCGCCAGGCATTCAGCGTCAGCGTAATTATAATAACCTGCAAACCGATACCAAATTAAATGAGCAATCGCTTTCGTTAGATGTTAAAAGCCTGAGGGATGGTTATTCCAGAGCGGCTTTCAAAACCTTTTATAATGATTTGCGCTCCTACAAACGCCTGCAAATGTTTGTACATGCCGAAGGCGAGCAGCTAAAGGATAATGATCTTAATGCTTTTGTACGCTTAGGTGTTGATTATCAGGATAACTATTATGAATTTCAGGTGCCTTTAAAAGTTACCCAGCCCGGCACCCGTGATCCTGATGCCATATGGCCGACAGTAAACGCGATTGATCTGGAGCTGGACCTGCTTACCCGAGCAAAACTTAAGCGTAACCACTCCAATGTGCCTTATACTGATGTATTTAAATATGTGGAGGGTAATAATGTTGTATATATTAAGGGCCAGCCCGATTTGAGTCGCTTGCGTACCATTATGTTGGGCGTGCGGAATCCTTATAAGGGAGATTCGCAATCAAACCTTGACGATGGGCTGGATAAAACCGGTATTGTTTGGTTTGATGAGATGCGCTTAACTGATTTTGACCAGCGGGGTGGTTGGGCCGCAACTGCAAGGGTTGATGCCAAGCTTGCTGATTTTGCCGATATTACAGTATCGGGCAGTAAAACTACTATCGGTTTTGGGACGCTTGATTCCAGACTGAATGACAGGAGCCGGAGTGACGACCAAACTTATGATGTATCGGCAAATCTTGAACTCGGGAAATTCTTCCCTGATAAAACCGGCATCCATATACCGGCATATGTAAATGTGTCGTCCCAAAAAAGTATGCCCCAGTATGATCCTGGCTCACCCGATGTAGAACTTAAACAATCGCTCGCGGCCGCAACCAGCAGCCAGGAGCGCGATTCAATAAGAAATGCCGCAGTTGATTATACCATACGGAAAAGCTACAATTTTACCAATGTACATAAAGCCAAAACCGATCCTAACGCGACAAACCATATCTGGGATGTTGAAAACCTGAATGCCTCCTACGCCTATACCGAATATACGCACCATGATTTTGTGACACAGAGCGACCTGGAAAAAACATATCACTTAACCCTTGCTTATAATTATACTAATCAGCCAAAATATTATAGTCCGTTTGCCAAGATTATCAAGAGTAATATGCTGGCCCTGTTCCGTGATATCAACTTTAGTATACTGCCTTCGCGGCTCAATTTTAGCATCAACTTTGATCGTTTTTACTCAGAGAACACGCTGAGAGATAATGACCCCAATAATTTTATCCCTATACCAACCACCACATTCAATAAATATTTTAATATAACCAGGGTTTATGGTATTGGATGGAACCTCTCAAAATCGCTACAGCTGGATATTGACGCTACCAATTTGTCGGTAGTTGATGAACCTGCAGGCCGTATTAACGGGTTAAAGCGTGATACCCTTTGGGATAATCTTAAAAAACTTGGTCGTACTACAAACTATAACCATACCATCAACCTAAACTACACGGTACCTCTTAATAAAATACCGGGTATGGACTGGGCGGCGGTTGTAACCCGCTACAGTGCACACTTTAACTGGCAAACGCAGCCCTTATTTGCCATAAATGATCCATCGTATGATGTGGGTAACAGTATCCAAAATTCAAGGGCCATACAAGTAAACCCTACCTTTAACATGGAGGCGCTTTATAATAAGTTTCCATTTATACGCAAGGCTAATAATCCAAATACAAAGGGCAGCGTCAGTAAGTTCTTTATAGGGTTGTTAACCAGCGTTAAAAACCTGAGTGGAACTTATACCCGAACGCAGGGTACATTTTTACCAGGGTATCTTCCGCAATCCGGCTTTTTTGGGTCTGATGCAAATTATGGCGCTCCCGGATTAGGATTTTTACTGGGCAGCCAAACTGATATACGTGCCAAAGCTGTAGCTAACGGCTGGATCACTAAAGATACCCTCCAGAATCAGCTGTATGTGACCACGCTTAATGAGGATATGCACTTCAGGGGCATCATAGAACCCGTTAAGGGTCTTCGTATTGAATTGCTGGCCTTTAAAACGCAGGATCATAATTATCAGGCCAACTTTAAATATCTTGAATCAACTAATAGCATTGAAACGTTAAGCCCGGTAACTACGGGTAATTACAGCATTTCCTTTTTAACCATCGGTACGGCATTTAAAAAATCAACAGGAATCAATAATACGTCGCCGGTATACCAGAAACTATTAGATAGCCGTACGGTGATATCACAAAAACTGGGTGCCCTTAATCCAAATTCATCGGGCAGTACGGATGGTTACGCCGATGGTTACGGGCCAAATTCGCAGAACGTGCTGGTGCCCGCTTTTTTGGCGGCGTATACGGGTAAAAACGCATCGGGCAGCAGTCTTACCCAATTCCCGGTTATTCCAATACCAAACTGGCAGGTAACTTATAATGGCCTAAGCAAATTGCCCTTCTTACAGGATGTTTTTGATTCCTTTGATCTGAGCCACGGATACCGGTCATCCTACAACGTAAACGGATTTACCACATTGTTGCAATACCAGGAGGCCCGCGGTGCAGCCAGTTCAAGGGATTTAAACAATGACTTTTTGCCACTATACCAGTTTTCGCAGGTAACTATTTTTGAACAGTTTGTACCGTTACTGGGCGCCAGCATCCGGTTCAAGAACAGCATGACCACTAATATTGAGTACCGGCAAAGCCGCTCATTGAGTTTGAGCTTGCTGAATAGTCAGCTGGCACAGCAAAACGAAAGAATAATTGTATTTGGATTTGGCTATCATACCAAAAATTTCCATTTTCCATTTGGATGGTTTAGCGGGCCCGGCAAGGATAACGACGTTAATTTTAAACTTGACTTTTCGCTGCGCGATGATAAAACATTAATATACCGTGCTGATGTAGAAGCTGCCGAAATATCATCCGGGGCTCAAAACATTACGGTACGCCCATCAATTGATTATGTAATTAATCAGCGCTTTAACCTGAACCTGTTTTACGATTCAAATATCACCAGGCCATACACCTCTCAAACCTTTAATACCGCGTTTACTAACTTCGGTATCAATCTGAAATTGTTATTGCAATAAGAGTGAATTTGAAAATGAATTATAATTAATAGATCATTTTCAAATCTTCAAATTCTCAAATTAACACATCACTGTTTCTTCTGTTCTTTTTCAAGTTTGCGTTCGGCCCTTCGCTTTTTTCGTTCAGCTTTTTTAACGAGCCTTTCATGTTTGTTTATATTGTGCTCCTCAATCCGGTCCTTTGTTTCCTGTTGTTTTTTTGCATCCAGGCCTACGCATGGCTTTAAGCCCTCCAACAGGGTTTTCCACATCGTTTTAAAAAAAGGAGAATCTTTAGGGCGGAGATAGGTAACTGTAGCAGACCGGGGTGTTTCGCCAACATTATCAGGGTTGTTATGCTTAATAATAAACAGGTTGGCGTATATCGACATCAATGATTTTTTCTTCAGGCGGTCATTCGCGGTATCGGCCTGAAATATATTTACTTTCAAATCATTATATAAAAAGCCTACACTGCCTTTAAATACCTCACTATTTGCCTGTATATCAAAATTAAACCGCTTTATAGTGCCCGAAGTAGTTTTAACCATGGCCAGCGGCATTATGGCCGGATTAAGAACCTGCATATCCATAGTGCCCAGGCTTCCTTTATAAGTAAACGCAGCATTCTTATCGGTTAAATTAAAAGCGAACTGTACATCAAGCCTGCCGCGATTCATAAAATAAGTGGTAAGCTGTACGGCTGTAACATTATTTTTTGCAATGGCGGCCTCATTGGTAGTAACATTATAAAAGTGGCCGCTGGTATTATTAAAGGTGATGGTACCGGTTTTATTTGATTTTTTATTAAGCTCAGAGTATTCCACGTTTATATGGTGTACGCGTAGGGTATCAATTGTCAAATCTGCGCCTATTTTATGGATCATTACATTCGGGAAGGTAATGACCTTATCAATGGCCGGGTTTTTTATTTTATTGGGGTTGGTAAACACCCGGATAGCCCCCGTATTTAATATCAGGCTTGATGCCGTTAACCGCCGGTATTTATGATAGCTCAAAAAATCAAAATTATTAAGCTGTAACGAATCGATATTCAGGCCAAAACGATCGCTTTGACTTTTGTTAAAAAATACATTTGTTTTGGCAGGTTGAAGCTGCAATCCAATAACGTTTAATTGGGATGTCAGGGTGGAAAGCTTAAGGTATTTTACTTTGTATGCGTAAAGCCTGCTTGGTGTTTTACCGGTATAGTTGTTCAGTTCGGTTACAATATCTTTGCAATAAAGCAAGCGCGACCTGTCTGTTTGCGTTGCCGAATCAATCAGCAGGTCGGTAGCGTTCAGGTTCATCTCCTTTAATTCGGATATGGCTACTTTATTGCCCGAGTAATCCTGGTATTTAAATTTTACATCGTTAAGGTAAATATGCCCAATATGAATGGAACGCAGGCTTTTTGAAATTTTTTGCCAGGCAGTCCGGTGGTCTTTTACAACAGTGTCCTTCGTATGGTTAAGCTGGTAACTGATATTTACTTCTGGTGTGTTCAAAACTACCTGCCCTATATTTAGCTTGTGCCTAAAATATAAGCCAAACGGGTGCACATGCTGTAATATAAGCCGTTTTACATGTAGCTCAACCAGGTTATTAGGAGCCAGGTGTTGTTTCTTTTTTTGGTTATAAACCGCCGTATCGGGTTTTAGGCTAAAATTATAGATCACTATTTTGCCCTGTAATACGTGAAGTTCGGCATCAGAAAAATCAACTTTATATAGGCTATCACTGCTGGTTAAAACTACATCGCGCACCTTGTTAGCTAAAATAGGCGACCAATACTGGTTAACAACTAAAGCCAGGAGCAAAATTGCAATTACAGGTATCAACACAAATTTAAATACTATTCTTTGCCACCTTTGCTTCAAAAATTTAAGCTTCATTTACCGGTTTTCTTTTATGATTGTATTATTTTTTGCTGTTTGGCTACCTTTTTTAGCACCCTTTTTATGTTATTTTATCTAAAACGTATTTTATACAAATATTGTTATTCTTACTTAGCCGGTCATTAACGGTCATTGATATGTTGCCATGCGGCTTACATGTATCAATGCGGAATATAACAATAAACTTTGATTTGTTAAATACTGCCAATATGTCATTCAGGTATTTAAATTTTGTGTATTTTTGCAAACTAATTTTTTAATAAATGATGGATTTGGTAATTCCGGATAAGATACATGATGAGAGCAGGCAGGGTGAAGCTTTGGTTTTAGAGCCCGCAGCCGGTAAAAACAATGGCCGTAAACTTTATATTGAAAGCTATGGTTGTGCCATGAATTTTTCTGACAGTGAGATAGTTGCATCAATTTTATTGGAACAAGGTTTTGAAACCACTGCCGATTATAGTGTAGCCGATGTTATTTTTATAAATACCTGCTCTATTCGCGAAAATGCGGAGCAAAGGGTGCGTAACCGCCTGAAAGAGTTTACGGTTGCCAAGGTAAAAAAACCGGGATTAGTGGTAGGCGTATTAGGGTGCATGGCCGAGCGCTTAAAATCAAAATTTTTAGAAGAAGAAAAGCTGGTTGATGTAGTTGTTGGTCCGGATGCTTACCGCGACCTGCCTAATTTGATAGACCAGGTAGATAGCGGCCAAAAGGCGGTTAACGTGTTACTATCACGTGAGGAAACTTATGCCGATATAAGTCCGGTACGCTTAAATAGCAACGGCATTAATGCATTTGTATCCATCATGCGTGGATGCGACAATATGTGCTCATTTTGCGTAGTACCTTTTACCCGTGGTCGTGAGCGCAGCCGCGATCCGCAATCAATTGTTGCCGAGTGTACGGATCTGTTCAATAAAGGCTATCGTGAGGTTACTTTGCTGGGGCAGAATGTGGATTCATATAAATGGAAAGCGGGTTCTGAGTCTGAAGGTCCAAGTTCTGAGTCAGAAACCAACCCAGGCGACAACACTACCAACTTTGCTAACTTATTAGAGCTTGTTGCCCTGGTTAACCCTGAGTTGCGGGTTCGTTTTTCAACTTCGCATCCAAAGGATATTACTGACGAAGTGCTGCATACCATCAACAAGTACGAAAATATTTGTAATTATATCCACTTGCCGGTACAATCAGGCAATAGCCGTATACTGGAAATGATGAACCGTACTTATGACCGTGATTGGTACATTAACAGGATCGACGCCATTCGCCGTATTATTACTGATTGCGCCATATCAACAGATGTGATCACCGGGTTTTGTACCGAAACAGATGAAGAGCATAACGACACTGTAACCATGATGGATTACGTAAAGTACGATTTTGCCTACATGTTTAAATACAGCGAAAGACCAGGTACGTTAGCCGCCAAACGTTATGCTGATGATATACCGGAAGAAATAAAACAAAACCGCTTACAGCAAATTGTGGCCAAGCAGCAGGAGTATTCTTTTTACCGTATGCAGGCTCGTATTGGCAAGGTTGAAAAAGTACTGATAGAAGGATATTCAAAAAAATCAGATAAAGACTATTGTGGCCGCAGCGATCAAAACGCCATGGTGAT
Source organism: Mucilaginibacter sp. P4_E8 (assembly GCF_056401495.1). Lineage (NCBI taxonomy): Bacteria > Pseudomonadati > Bacteroidota > Sphingobacteriia > Sphingobacteriales > Sphingobacteriaceae > Mucilaginibacter > Mucilaginibacter sp. P4_E8. Next base: position 48,297 of record NZ_JBFUJG010000018.1, on the reverse strand, counting down.
ATTCCCGGTTGGCGAAAATTATAAACCAGGCCAGTACGTAAATGTATTGATAGAACGCAGCACATCGGCTACTTTGATAGGGAAGGTAGTTTAGCCCCCCGCCCCCCTAAAGGGGGAGGGATCAGTTAAACGACTATAATATAAAATTAAAAACCTAAAATTCCCCCTTTAGGGGGTTAGGGGGCTTATGGATATACAAGAAATAAAACAGCGCTTCGGGATCATTGGCAATTCGCCTTTGCTTAACCGGGCCATAAATATTGCCAATCAGGTGGCACCTACAGATATTTCTGTATTAATTACCGGCGAAAGCGGTAGTGGGAAGGAAGTGTTTTCGCACATTATACATCAAATGAGCCCGCGTAAACATGGGCCATTTATTGCCGTAAACTGTGGCGCTATTCCTGAAGGTACCATTGATTCAGAATTATTCGGGCACGAAAAAGGTGCCTATACCGGTGCTGTTGGCGAGCGTAAAGGATATTTTGAAACCGTAAACGGCGGTACCATATTTTTAGATGAAATAGCCGAAATGCCTTTGGGTACCCAGGCCCGTTTGCTGCGGGTACTTGAATCTGGCCAGTATATCAAAGTAGGTTCATCAAAAGTCGAGAAAACAAACGTTCGTGTTATAGCGGCTACCAATGTTGATGTATATGAAGCTGTAAAAAGCGGTAAGTTCAGGGAAGATCTTTACTATCGTTTAAATACTGTTCCGCTACGGATACCACCCATGCGTGACAGGAAAGAGGATATTTACCTGCTTTTCAGGAAATTCACTTCTGATTTTACCGATAAATACCGTACGCCACCCATTCAGCTTGATGAAGAGGCACAACAGGTATTAATTAATTATTCGTGGCCGGGTAATGTAAGGCAGCTTAAAAACATGGCCGAGCAACTGGCCGTTCTGGAGCGCGACCGCATTATAACAGCACAAACCCTGCTTACCTACATTCCGCATGAAACAAGCAACCGTAATTTGCCCATGCGCCTGGATAACCAGCCTAAAGAGGATTTTTCTGAGCGGGATATTTTGTATAAAGTGCTGTTTGATATGAAACGCGACATGGTTGAATTAAAAAAACTGGTGGCAGATATTATTGAACACGGTGGTGTGGCGGCTAATTATAGTAATCATTCACAAACACTTAATCAATTATATCGCGATATTGAGCTCCCGGGAAATCCTGAAGCGCAATTTACTTTGCAACAGCCCGTTAATACGGGTAATAGCAGCAATAACAACAGTAATGATTCGTATAATATAACACACGAGGCCGAGGAGGTTGAAGAATCGCTGTCGTTGATTGAAAAAGAATCGGACCTGATACGTAAAGCATTAAAAAAACACAAAGGAAAGCGAAAGCTGGCTGCTAACGAACTGGGCATATCAGAGAGAACGTTATACAGAAAAATAAAGGAATTAAACTTATAGGCTAAATGAAAAAATTACTGGGGATCATTATTGTTAGTTCGCTAAGTTTAATGTTATCATCATGCTATACGCTCAAAAATTCATCCATCCCACCGGCTTTAAAAACCATTGATGTACAATTTTTTGAAAATAATGCACCGCTTGTAGTGAATAACCTGAGCCAAACATTTACCGAAGCTTTAAAAAACAGGATCCGGTCACAAAGCCGGTTAAGCATTACACGTAATGAAAGTGATGCCACCATGTCGGGCAGTATTGTGGGTTATACTATAGCACCAGTTTCTATTGAAGCGGTAGCCAGTAATGTGGCACCTATTGCCGACGCGAACAGGCTAACTATAACGGTGAAGGTTAAATTTGTTTACGAAGCGGATAAAAAGATTAATTTTGAGCAAAATTTTCCCGGATTCGTTAATTTTAGGGGAGATATTGGATCACAGGAACAAAACCTGATAAAAACAATAGTTGATCAGATAACTGAAGATGTTTTTAACAAAGCCTTTTCTAATTGGCAATAACTGAAGATGTTTTTAACAAAGCCTTTTCTAATTGGTAGGCAATTCGTACTTTCAACCACGTGAATCAAAATTTGAATAGCAGGCAGAACGAAATATTATTGGAATTGTTGGCCAATCCGGCCAATACCGGGCAACTGTATAGCCATGATCTGGAGCAGCTGGTTGATGAATTTCCACAAAGTGGCATACTACGCGCCATGCTTGCACATGCCGGTAAAGGCAGTACACTAAAACATGCTGCTGCTTATTTTGATCCGCACTTATTACACAAACTTATTAACGATGCGGATAGCCTCGCGGTAGTATCATCAGCTCAAATTGCCGGGCATCTTAAGGATACAGCTAACAATCACTTTCAGGATAGTACGCCAGCCGGCGAAAATTACTTTAATATAGGACCATTTGCCGAAACTGGTTTAACAAAGGAAACAGAAACATCTGTAAGTGATGAGCAGGAGGTTAATGCCCATGAAACTGAAACAGCACCCCAGACCAGCGTTGACCTGGAAACACCTCCTTCAGTTACTGAAACCGAACAGCTATCAATAATAACCGAGCCGGAAGTAATTGAGGAGCATATAACAGCGGAGCAGCAGGATGAGCTATTGGCGCAAGAGGATAAAACTCCGGAAAATAAAGATACCGATACTTCTTTAGCCGCGGTACAACAGCCAAATGAAGGTATTGAAGATGAAGTATACGACGAAATTGTAGGTATTGAAAACATCAGTTTTCCTGGGCACGAAGATGAATCAAAAACTGAGGCGGCGGTTAAGGATGAAAAATCCTGGGCCGATGAGTCTGGCTTTAACCTTGAATCGGAAAAGTGGATCATTGGCAGCATAGCCGGTAGTGATTATTTTACTTTTGATAACTCCATAGCCGATCAAAAAAATAACGGCCAGACCGAAAATATAGAAACCGTGTCTCCTGCTCCTGAACCTGCTATTGCCAGTGAAGAGCATGTTACAGCAGATACAGAGAACCACCAGGATGTATCAAAGTATAATGACGAAAAAATGCCTTATACTTTTATGTGGTGGCTTGATAAAACCCGTAAGGAGTATGCCGCAACTTATCAGCCTTATTCAAGTCCGCCGCCAGTGGCGCCGGTACAGGCACAGGCTGGTGAACTTAAAGAGCAGGCTGCCGATGCGTTGCAACAGCAGTATTTTGAAAATATTTTCCATGTAAAATCGCTGGAGGAGCTTGAAAAAACGCCGATACCGGATGCGCCTGAAATAAAACGTAAAGAGGATGTTATTATTGAAAAGTTTATACAGGAAGAGCCGCAGATACGGCCGCCGGCAATGGATAAGCTTGATAACGAAAACAAAGCCAAAAAAAGTTCGGAAGACAGGAACGATCTGGTAAGCGAAACCCTGGCCCAAATATATGCCGACCAAATGCTATACCATAAGGCAATTGCCACATATAAAAAATTGATGTTGAAATTCCCGGAAAAAAGCCGTTACTTTGCAAGCCAAATTGAACAGTTAGAAAAGAAAACAAATTAATATAAAGAAATGTATTTAGTTTTAATTATCCTTACCATTATCATTTGCATCCTTTTAGGGCTTATCGTATTGATCCAAAACCCTAAAGGTGGCGGTTTGGCATCAAATTTTTCAAGCTCATCACAGTTGATGGGTGTTCAAAAAACCGGCGACTTTTTAGAAAAAGGTACCTGGGTACTGGCTATAGGTGTAATGGTTTTATCACTGGCAATTAATGTAGCTGTAAAAGGCGGAGCATCAAGTAGTGATAACCCTGCCCTGCGCGATCAGATTGAGAAAGCCTCAAAACCAACAGCGCCGGCAAGTGCACCACTTGGTTTACCTACTGCACCGCCGCCAGCAACTAAACCTGCTGATAAGCCTGCTAAATAATTATACGTTAAAAAAATATAAAAAGGCTTTGGAGACTTTCCAAAGCCTTTTTTGCTGAATACCTCCGACTGACATGATGGCACTGGAAGGTTAAAATATTGTTAAGCCTAAAAAACGAAATAACCTTTAGCTGACATTACAACAGTTTTGCTGTCAATAAATGCCATTGTGTTTGCTTGGCATAATTGATGAGGAATTGCAGTCGAAACTTAAATAAAATAAACAGATATAACTATGTCATTAAACATTAAACCAATCGGCGACAGGGTTGTAGTGGAAGCTGCAGCAGCCGAAGAGAAGACCGCTTCGGGAATTATTATCCCGGATACCGCTAAAGAAAAACCTCAGCGTGGAACTATTGTTGCCGTAGGCGACGGTAAAGTAGATGAGCCTTTAACTGTAAAAGTTGGTGACCAGGTTTTATATGGAAAATACGCAGGTACCGAAATTACTTATGAAGGTAAAGAGTATTTAATTATGCGCGAATCTGACGTTTACGCGATTCTGTAAATCCAATTAGTGAATTATTGAAGGATTGAGTTATTGATTCTTTCTATTCAAATCAATAATTCTATAAATCATTAAATCGAAAATTAAAAAAACATGGCAAAACAAGTTAAATACAATGTTGAAGCACGCGACGCTCTAAAACGCGGTGTTGATATTTTAGCTAACGCAGTTAAAGTAACATTAGGCCCTAAAGGTCGTAACGTAATCATCGACAAGAAATTCGGTTCACCTATTATCACTAAAGATGGTGTAACTGTAGCTAAAGAAATCGAACTGAAAGATGCTTTAGAAAATATGGGTGCCCAAATGGTTAAAGAAGTTGCATCAAAAACTGCTGATATTGCAGGTGATGGTACTACTACTGCTACCGTTTTAGCCCAGGCTATTGTTACTGCTGGTATTAAAAACGTAGCAGCCGGTGCTAATCCAATGGATTTAAAACGTGGTATTGATAAAGCTGTTATAGTTGTTGTTGAGAACTTAAAATCACAATCACAAACTGTTGGCGAAGACAATAACAAAATAAAACAAGTAGCATCAATTTCTGCTAACAATGACGAGGTTATCGGTTCATTAATTGCAGAAGCTATGGCTAAAGTTGGTAAAGACGGTGTAATTACTGTTGAAGAAGCTAAAGGTACTGAAACCGAAGTTAAAACTGTTGAAGGTATGCAGTTTGACCGTGGTTACCTTTCTCCTTACTTTGTTACCAATGCTGATAAAATGGAAGCTGAGTTAGAAAATCCTTACATCCTGATCTATGATAAAAAGATCTCTTCGATGAAAGAATTGCTTCCAATCCTTGAAAAACAAGTTCAAACCGGCAAACCATTATTGATCATTGCTGAAGACCTTGACGGCGAAGCTTTAGCTACTTTGGTAGTTAACAAGATCCGTGGTTCACTGAAAGTTGCTGCTGTTAAAGCTCCAGGTTTTGGCGACCGTCGTAAAGCTATGTTAGAGGATATCGCTATCCTTACTGGTGGTACATTAATTTCTGAAGAAAGAGGTTACAAATTAGAAAATGCTGACCTTTCTTACTTAGGTACTGCAGAGAAGATCCTGATCGATAAAGATAACACTACCATCATTAACGGTGCTGGTAAACCAGAAGAGATCAAAGGCCGTGTAAGCCAGATCAAATCTCAGATCGAATCAACTACATCTGATTATGACCGCGAAAAATTACAGGAACGTTTAGCCAAATTATCAGGCGGTGTTGCTGTATTGTACGTAGGTGCTGCTACAGAAGTTGAAATGAAAGAGAAAAAAGACCGTGTTGATGATGCTTTACATGCAACCCGTGCGGCTGTTGAAGAAGGTATTGTTGCAGGTGGTGGCGTTGCCTTCATCCGTGCGGTAGCTGCTTTAGCTGACCTTAAAGGTGATAACGAAGACGAAAACACTGGTATCCAGATCATCCGTCGTGCTATCGAAGAGCCTTTACGTCAGATCTGCGAAAACGCAGGTATTGAAGGTTCAATCGTAGTTCAAAAAGTTAAAGAAGGTACTGGTGACTTTGGTTACAATGCACGTACTGATAAATACGAAAACCTGATTGGTGCAGGTGTTATCGATCCAACTAAAGTTGGTCGTGTAGCACTGGAAAATGCGGCTTCAATTGCAGCTATGTTGTTAACAACAGAAGTTGTATTGGCTGACGATCCTGAAGATGCTCCGGCTGGTGGTCCACCAATGGGTGGCGGCGGTATGGGCGGTATGATGTAAGAGCCCCCCAGCCCCCTAAAGGGGGTGTACGAAATATACATAATATACAAATCCCTGTCTGGTTTTCCAGACGGGGATTTTGTTTTTATAGGCGGTTATAGTCATGTAAACGTAAACGGATAGTCATGAGTTAATCATTTGATTAATTTTTAACATTTGCTGTAGCGCTAATACCTATTTTTGCGTAACAATTTCTGAAAGCTTAGTTCTTTAGGCACAGGGTTTGAATACAAAACATTATCATGAAAAACATAGTTCAAAAAACAAAATTAGTGCACAGTACCATAGTTGATTGGTTGCTGATAAAAGGCCCTGAATTGTTCGTTACCATTTACGGTAAATAATAAATTTTTACCTTTGCTTTCATAATTTATGAAAGACAAGGATATTTACAAGGTAGAAGACTTTTACAAAGATTTCCACAACTGGCTAATTACTCACGGCCCTAAGTACATCGGTGGAATAATCATATTTTTTATTGGCCTTTGGGTAATAAGGTTTCTGCGGGCCCGGCTTCGTACCCGGATGCTCAAAAGAGGCATACATTCATCATTACAACCTTTCTTTTTAAGCCTTACTATCACTACCCTTTATGTATTGCTGATTATTTGGGTAATGAATATTATTGGTTTGGAGATGACCATATTCACTACCATTATTGGCGCATTTAGCGTTGCGGCAGGTTTGGCACTGTCAGGAACGTTCCAGAACTTTGCAGGTGGGGTACTTATCTTACTACTAAAACCTTTTGAACTTGACGACAGTATTATAGCCCAGGGACAGGATGGAAGGGTGACATCCATACAGATTTTTTATACTGTTTTGCTCACCGCTGATAACAAGACCGTAATTATTCCCAACGGTAAATTATTTAATGAGGTTATAGTTAATGTTACCCGCGAAGGTAAACGCCGCCTTGATTTTGAAGTGAAAGTAGGCTATGCCAATGATGTTGAAAAAGTAAGGGGGATTATCGAAACCGCGATAAACACCACCCCTAATTTATTGAAAACACCAGCCTCAAAGGTGGGTATTAATAGTCTGGAGATCGACTCTATCAGATATATCATCAATGTATGGGTTCAGCCGGCCAATTTTTTAACAGCTAAAATGGCCCTACAGGAAAAGATCATAAAAGACCTTACAGCAGAGGGTGTTAATTTTCCTAAGGCAGGATAGTTTTTATAGAGCCAGGAAATTTAGAGTCAAGAATCAAGATCTTTTTGACCATCATCTTAAGATTCATTTCGCTACCTTGTCATCCTGAGGAACGAAGGATCTATTTGTGAGTCATGCATTAAACAAGGGCCTGTCATCCTGAGCTTGTCGAAGGATCGCGCGGAGAGGCCTACCCACCATGCTTCGACAAGCTCAGCATGACAGCCTACTTTTCCTGCTAAACAAATTAAAGCTTCTGCTTAGCCTTAATTTCCAGGTAACGATTAATAGTATTGATGGTAAGGTTTTGCGGCGCGCTTAAAATAGATTGTATGCCATGTTTTGCCAGCTCTTTCACAATAAGCTTTTTATCATAAGCAAACTTTTCGGCAATAGTTTTTATGTAGATGCCCTCTACATCGTCGGCGGGTTGTTCACTTAGTTTCTTCAATTCAGTGTTTTCAAAAAACACGACCAACAACAGGTGATATTTCGCTATCCTTTTCAGGAAAGGTAGTTGCCTTTCCAACGCGTTCAGGCTTTCGTAATTGGTAAAAAAAACAACCAGGCTGCGCTGTTTAATTATTTTACGTATGGTGCTGTAAAGCAGCTCCATGTTGGTTTCCAGATATCGCGTTTTTTCTTTGTATAAAACCTCCAGTATTTTATTCAGATGTGCCGGACGCCGGTCTGCCGGTACTACGGCTCCTAACTTTTCTGATACCGTGATCAAGCCTGCTTTATCCTCTTTTAACAAAGCCACGTTTGATAGCACCAGGCTGGCATTTATGGCATAATCAAGCAGGCTTAAACCTTCAAAAGGCATTTTCATGGCCCTTGATTTATCAATTACACAATACACATGCTGTGATTTTTCGTCGGTATAGGAGTTTACCATTAAGTTGCCCTGCCTGGCGGTGGCTTTCCAGTTAATGGTACGGTAATCATCGCCGGCAACGTAGGTTTTTACCTGCTCAAATTCAAGGCTGTGCCCAATCCGTCGTATTTTTTTTATACCGATATCCGTTAAGCGGTTGGAGATAGCCATTAGCTCATATTTGCGCATCTGCAAAAAAGAAGGATACACCGGCAGTGTTTCGGCCTGACTAAAATTATAACGCCGCCTGATTAACCCTAATGGCGATTTAACATATACCCTGATATCGCCAAACTCGTATTCACCACGCTTGGTTGGCCGCAGCATGTAATTAATTAGTTTACGCTCGCGGGGCCCTAAATTTGTTTTAAACCAAACATCGCGCTTCTGAAACTGGAAAGGGATCTCATCAATAATACCCACGCTTATATTAAACGTGTACCAGTTTTCGATATATACACCAAGCTCGTTATTATCGCTGTTGCTCAGCCGTTCAGGGGCATGTCGTTTGGCAAACACCCCTTTTGAAGTTTTGTACAACATGATCATATCAATAATGATCAATACTACCAGTGCCCAAAATACCAGCTCAGGGATGATGCCCATCCACGGAAAAAAGAAAGACAATACAAACAATACCACGCTGCCGGCCAAACAGCTGAACAGGCGGTTAGTTAAAAAAAGGTTTCTATAAAACAGGCTGATAATATTTTTCACGCAGGTATATTATCGTGGTACTTCAATTTTCTGTATAATTTGCGCCACTACATCATCAGGGCTCACACCTTCCATTTCCTTATCGGGCGTAAGCATAATGCGGTGCCTTAAAACAGGCGCTGCTACATATATGATATCCTCGGGAGTAACAAAATCACGCCCTTTAATGGCGGCCAGGGCTTTTGCTGCATTGATCATAGCCAATGACGCGCGCGGCGAACCACCAAGATATAATGATTTATGGTTACGGCTTTCGTAAATGATCTTAGCGGTAAACTCCAGTAGCTTGGCCTCCACGTGCAGCGCCCTTACTTGCTGGCGTAATGCTATAACATCAGCCGCAGACAGAACCGGTTGAACATGGCTCAACTGGTCGGTTGTTTTTTGCTGATGTTGCTGGGTTATAATGGCTATTTCTTCTTCAAGCGATGGATATTTGATCTCTATTTTAAATAGAAACCTGTCCAGCTGGGCCTCGGGCAGACGATAGGTGCCTTCCTGCTCCATGGGGTTCTGGGTGGCCAGTACCGTAAAAGGCTCCTGCATTTTATAGGTATGCCCGTCAATAGTAACCTGGCGTTCTTCCATCACCTCAAACAAAGCCGACTGGGTTTTGGCAGGCGCGCGGTTAATTTCATCTATGAGTATAATGTTACCAAAAATGGGTCCCTGCTTAAAYTCAAACTCCGTGCTTTTAGGATTAAATACCGACGTACCCAATATATCCGAAGGCATAAGGTCGGGAGTAAATTGAATACGCGAGTAACGGGCGTCAATAGCCTTTGAAATAAGCTTGGCGGTAAGCGTTTTGGCTACGCCTGGCACTCCCTCAATCAGTATATGCCCATCGGCCAATATACCGGCTATCAGTAGGTCGATAGATTCATGCTGACCTACAATAATTTTGGCAAGGGTTTGTTTAATTTGATCAACCGCGGTACTGAGTTTACTCAGATCGGTTCTTTGTTCAAAATTCTCATTTTCCATTATATCCGGATTGGCTGTAAAATTTTTCTATAAGTTTATTAAGGTTAATTAATTCCCAGTCGGTTACCTGTTGCTGAACGCTGATATAATTAATAGCATTAACAAGGTTAGTAGCAAACTGACTGTCGATACCTGTTTTTTTAGATAGCGTATCTATAAATTCATGATCAAGCTTATTGGTTTTTAACCGGTAGTGGTTTCTGATGTGTTCTAAAAGAAAGAGTACTTTTTTGTGGGCAATATTAGCATTATTACGTTTTTCATAATAAACCTGACCCACAACGGTAACAAACTCCAAAGTTGAATTTTGTAAAGGTTCAATTACCGGGATGATGCGCTGGCGGCGTTTTACCTCGTAAATTATAAAAACTACCATACTGAAAAGACTCAGGTAATAAGCCCACTGCAAACTTGGATTGCTGAAAAATACGCGCAATGGCGATATATCCTCCGGGATATCGCCATTTTGATATTGATCCCAGTAAATATATTTAGCGCCAGGCATATAGGATAATGCCTTTTCGGCATAATCGCCACCTTGTTTGGTTAACAGGCTATAATTGGTAAAAACAGCAGGGGTAGCACAAAGGTACAGCGTGCCTTTGCCAAATTTATAGCTTAAAAAAGTACAATGATCGGCATAGTTTTTACCTATAACAGTGGCCCTGGCAGTATCAAGCGAGGCAAAATATTGGTTTGCAACATCACGGTTAAAAACATAACTATTGGGAGCTTTTAACCGGCTGTTGGTAAAGTTGAGCGATACGTTTCTTTTAGCATATTCTGCACGGGTTTCAATTTTTAAAGAATCGGCCAGATGGCCCTGCCATTCAAAAGCCGACATGAACACCGAGTTGCCCGCCTTGATATATTTCAGCATTTCATCAAAATCAAACTTGTTGAGGCTTATTTTTTTTGCGATGATGATGTAGTTGCCCTGTTGCAGGTTATCGTTATGAAAAACATTATAAACCGATTTGTTGGTATTAACTACCTGTGCCCCGGGATATAATTGTTTTAACTGGTTATATAAGATATAGGTACCAAAGGGGATCTTATCATTTCGGTACAAGGTAGATTGCCAGTTAACCGGGCTGGGTTTATTGTATTGAGCCACCAGGTAACCTATCATTAACAAGCTGGCAATAGTGATATAGATTTTAAAATCTTTCATGCTATGCCCTTGTTAAAATCCTGGAACAATGTGTTTATATTTTTAAAAACAGGTGCATCAATTGCAAACTCGCCATACCATACATATTCAAATTGCAGGGTGAGGGTTTTAAAAACCTTGCGTTGCTCCTGGTTGCTAAGTTCATTGATATAGGCACTGTTTGTTTTATCAATTTGCCATTTGATCAGCTCGGCATCGCTTAGTTGTTTTAAGCATCTTAAGTAAAGCAACCGTACCGCCAAACGGTAATTGTGCTGGGCTACGGCCTTTTCTATTTCGCTATCGAAGTTTATATCATGTATGTTCTCTAACGACTCGGAGTATGGCAAGTTAGCGGTCATTGATTTACGCCTGAAAATATGAAGCATATCTATCCCCACTAATTTAAGCACCAAAAAAACTACAGCTGCCAGCCCTGCTATAATAAAAAGGTATTTTAAAAAATATATTAATGCTTTCAGAAAAGGACTTAGGTTATACTTGCCGAAATTTATTGGTTTAAACAAGCTCCAGAACCAGTTCCAGAAGCGGGTCCACCAGGATGGCGCTGTTTTTATATCATCTTTATATTGAAATTCGGGCAGTTTGCTATAAGCTTTTATGGCAGCGCTATCCAAATGACGCACATTTACCTCAGTGCTATCCATTTTAAGCGTTAAAGGATGCTTTACCGCTTTAGTCAGTTTAGGCGGAACAGTTCCGTTGCTTATATGAACAAATAGTGCAAAAATGATAGAAAACAGCAAGCGCAGCATAGTTAATATTCTTCAACAGGTAAATCAGAATCAGGGTTTGTTGTACCCAGCTTATCTATTCTGTCTAATAAGCTCGTACCATCCTTGCTTTCTGTTAAATTAAAATAGCATAAACACAGTGTGGTTATGGGTAGTATGGTGAATATCTGGCAAAGGTGCTGCAGTACCGCTGTGATTATTGCTGCCGGTACAGAAAGAGAAGAAAATCCTTTTTGTGGATGCAGGAGTAAACTTACCACATTGATCATGCTTGCAGGAATGGTAATTACCATCATGCACACATAAAAAATTATCCATATCACTATGAGCGTACCAAAAGTTACCCACCAGTTTTCTTTGATTAGAAAAAAGCAGCGACTAAAAGCATAACCGAAACTGGAGTTCTCCATCACCATAATAGGAAATACTAATGCAAAAATAGGAGCGAGGTAAAAACCGGGAACCAGGCAAAACAAAAAGGCAAAGCCTAAAAGAAAGTTAAGTAATATCGTACTGCCAAGTACCCGCAGGTAATAGTATTTAATATAGCCCCACATTTCTTCGGTGGTAGGCACCTGTTTTTCTTTTTCTTTATATAAGGCGATATAACTTAAAACAGTAACCTGAATAGTTACAAAGCTAAACAGCGCGAAAATAATGGTGAAAAAATACTCTATGCCAAAAAAGCTCCAAACAGATGGCTTGTACTCCATGCTATTATAAGTACCGCTACTGAGGTTAGTCATAGCGTTGGTCATTTTTAATTGCAGCAGGCTTGCGCTGATCACACCGCCGATTACAAAAAAGCCGCAGAAAATAAAAAAGTACTTTAGTAAGGGTTTAAAATTCTGCTTTACAAATAAAAAGGTGTCATTTATAATTTCGCCAAAATCGCGGATCCTGGCTAATTCAACTTTTGGTTGCATGATGGGTTTGGTTATTTTTATAAATTTTGTTTGGGTATATAATTACATACCATATAATGAACAATAGTGATGACGCTAAAATAGTGATGCTAAGCCACACCGGCATTTCGGTATGCCTGGTTACAAAGCCTTCAAAAAATGCGGCTACAATTAAAATGGGAACAATGCCAATAGCTACTTTCATGCCATCTTTGGCCCCCTTTTTTAATGAAACCACGCGTTTATATGTTTTGGGGAACAAAAGGCTGTTGCCTAAAATAATGCCGGCTGCGCCCGCTATGATGATAGATGAAATTTCTAAAGTGCCATGTATCCAAACCACCAGGATTGATTTTATACCCAAGCCCTTGCTGAAAAAGTAGTATTGGAACGAACCGAGCATTAACCCATTGCGGAACAAATAATAAACAGAGCCTACAGTGAATATAATACCGCTTACAAATGTTACCAGCGAAACAAAAATATTATTGGCTGCTATTGAAAAGAACATAGCTGCCTCACCACTTGTTTTATAAACGCCGAAAGGATCGCCTTTAAGAATATTAGCATTGGTCATATCCACATAGCTATCACCAAGAATAAGGCGTACAAAGTTTTCGTCATATTTTGCCGACAAGGCGCCTATCAGACAAAAAACAGTAAAAAATAAAAAAGCGTAAAGCAATTGTTTTTGATAGGTTTTAAACAACAATGGTAGTTCGTATTTCCAGAAGGTTAGGAACCGGTTGCTTTTTTCGCTTTTGTTTTTGTAGATAGACTGGTGCAGACCAGCGGCCAGGCCATTTAAATATGCTGTGGTTTTTGATTTCGGATAAAACGTTTTTGAATATGCCAGATCGTCGGTAATTTGAATAAAACGATCTGCAAGCTCATCGGGATCATCTGTTGGCGATTGCTCAAAGCTGCTCCACTTTTGGGAGTTTTGTTTTACAAAAAGAGGTTCGCGCATGAATTGCGATGGGTTTAAATATTCCGTTAAAATAATTACAAAAGACATATATATCAACTAAAAAGACATATTTAGATTTTATATTTGATTGTATGCAAACTATTAAGATAACCACCACACAAAATATTGATATTGACTACGAGGTAGCAGGTTTGGGAGAACGCATTGTTGCTTATTTAATTGATATAGGGTTATTTGTGGTCATACTTATTGCTGCCCTGATCACTATGGGGGTAATAGGCCGTTCATCAAGCTCGGAAGTTTTTATTGGGGTGCTTTTAATAATTTATGCGGTGCTATTTGTGTTTTATGATCTGGTGTGTGAAATAGCCATGAACGGGCAAAGTGTTGGCAAGCGTATAATGAAAATAAAAGTAATAAGCCTTGACGGAACCCGGCCCCGTTTTGGGCAGTATTTGCTGCGCTGGTTATTCAGGATAGTTGATTTTTCTTTAACCGGCAATTTATGCGGATTGATATGTATTGCGGTATCAGATAATGCACAGCGCGTTGGTGACATGGTAGCCGGTACAACCCTGATCAGGACCAATCCGCGTACCAAAATGAACAATATTACTTTTAAACCTGAGGCAGATGATTATCAGCCTGTTTTTTCGGCTGCAGCAAGGCTAAGTGAGCAGGATATTGAACTGATAGGCGAAGTAATAAATAATTATATAAAAAGCCGTAACAACGTGTTGGTTTATAATATGGCGCAACGCATCAAGGATCTTTTAGGTGTAACTCCCCCTCCCGAAATGAACGATATGTTGTTTTTACAAACTATTATAAAGGATTACAGCCACATCATAGCTCAGGCCGATGTTTTATAATGAGTATACAATGCCCACATTTTAATGCCATAGCTCACTAATACTATGCCGCCTGTTATTATAAACAAAGTTTTTTTTACAACGAACTTGGGCGTATCCAGCTTTAAATACTTATCGGTAATACCATAGGCGAAAAATAAAAGCAGCGGGATAGCAGGGGGGTATAGGGAAAAACTTTTTTGGATATCGCCCTGTAAAAGTGCCAGCAGGGAACGCTGGAAACCACAGCCAGGGCAATCAATGCCGGTAAGATATTTAAACGGACATGGGATTAAATGATTTTGCAGCCAGTGGATAAAGCCCAACTGGCTGCAAAATATTTGTAAAGTGATATAATTTGATAGCATTAAGCCTGCGGCGGATTACCAGAAGGGTCTTTATAATTGGTTGATGGATCAAATGGTTTAAAACCTCCCGCTTCCTGGGCTGATGGTCCCAGGTATTGATAGTTACCAAAACCCAAAACCGGGAAGAATACAAATGGTAACAATAACAAACCAATAGTAAATCCTTCACTTTGACCAAAGCTCTTACTTAATAAGTTGGTGGTCCATACTGCATAAATGATATTTACGCATGGTACTAAAAATAAAAATATCCACCATATTGGTTTTCCAACAATTTCAAGCAATATAATATGGTTGTAAATTGGGATAATAGCAGCCCAGCCGGGTTTGCCAGCTTTTTCAAATACTTTCCACATGCCAATTATGGAGATAACTCCAATAATTAAAGCCGGAATAAGGCAGGCCATGAATATTGCAAAGAACACACCAGCAGAAGCTGCCGAAGAAGGATCATAGTTTTCCATTTGTTTTTTGGTTTAAGTAAGTGGTTTAGTGTGGTTTATTACTGCAAATTATAAAATATTTGAGTAAAAGTTTAAAAACATATCATTTTTATTACAAAGCCGGAATAATATTTTATCCTTAATTTTGACCTGATGCAAAGAGAGCAAATTTCTGTATTTGATATGTTCAAGATTGGCATAGGGCCGTCAAGTTCACACACACTTGGCCCCTGGCGGGCGGCGCAACAGTTTGCTGAAGGGCTGGAACAGCAGGGCATATTATCGCTGGTTGAGCAGGTAAAGATATTGTTGTATGGCTCATTGGCCAAAACCGGCAGGGGACATGGTACCGATATTGCCATACTGTTGGGTTTAAGTGGTGATGATCCTGTAACCTTTGAGGTTGACCAGATAGTACCTAAAATTGCGGCTATTACCAATACACATAAATTACTGCTTGCAGGCACACAGGAAATTGATTTTTCTGTAGTGGATGATCTGCTATTTTTGTTTAATGAAAGCTTGCCCTTTCATCCCAATGCGGTAACCTTCCAGGCATTTTTAAATAATGGCAAGGCGGTTTCTGATACTTTTTACTCCATTGGTGGTGGCTTTGTGGTAAAGGAGGGCAGTTCGGGCCAAACCAAACAAGAGGTTGACCTGCCATTCCCTACTGATACCGCTGCCGATCTGTTGCACTGGTGCATTAAAACCGGCCTTAAAATATCAGAAGTAGTGATGGAGAATGAGCTGGCCTGGCGTACCGAGCAGGAAACCCGGCAGGGCGTTTCAAATATTTTTAAGGCCATAAAGGAGTGTATTTATCGTGGCTGTCATACCACCGGGCAATTGCCGGGCGGATTAAATGTAGCCAGGCGTGCTTTTAAATTAAATAGTAAATTAATTGGCAATAACAGCTATACCAATTACGAGGAATGGGTGGCTGCCATACGACAAACCGGCGATGGATTTAAAAATATATTGGATTGGGTTAGTTGTTTTGCACTGGCTGTAAATGAAGAAAATGCCTCATTTGGCAGGGTGGTTACCGCGCCTACAAATGGAGCCGCGGGTGTTATACCGGCAGTACTGCAATACTATATTGCATTTTGTGATGGTGATAGCGACCAAAAGATCATGCAGTTTTTATTTACCGCTTCAGAGATAGGAAGTATATTTAAAAAAGGGGCGACCATATCGGCAGCTATGGGTGGTTGCCAGGCCGAGATCGGGGTATCATCAGCAATGGCTGCGGCTGCCCTAACGGAGTGTATGGGCGGTACACAAAGGCAGGTTTTAATGGCGGCCGAAATAGCCATGGAGCATCACTTAGGTTTAACCTGTGACCCTATAGGGGGGCTTGTGCAGATCCCTTGCATTGAGCGCAATACCATGGGCGCTATTAAGGCAATAACTGCATCACAGCTGGCCCTGCAAAGTAATCCCGAAAAAGCTAAAGTAAGCTTAGACGCCGTAGTAAAAACCATGTGGCAAACCGCCCTGGATATGAACTCCAAATACAAGGAAACATCAGATGGGGGGTTGGCTATTAACATACCTATTAGCTTGCCTGAGTGTTAGCCCCCCGGCCCCGTAAAGGGGAGTAAATTTGATTAGCTTTATCAGCTACCGGGTTGCTAAATAGCCTTTTGCTTAAACAACCTCATATCAAACTCAAAAGATTCCGTCCTGATGATCTTCACCGTTTTGGAATCCGGATGCATCGGATTTATCAGGTAATTGAAATCACCCGGAACGATTGCTGAAGGAACCTGCAAAGCTAAGTGACGATTGATTTTTGCAAATTTATCGCCTATTAACTGAGTGGCTTTTATTATAGGATTGCTGTTCCAGTTAGGGGGTAGATCAGCTATATCAATAGCTTCCAGGTTATTTTCATCTCTTAGTTCAATTGTGGCCATAAAATAATCGGTAGGTATAATACCGAGCGGTGTGTGTACTGCCACTTCCAAAACGGCTAATGCACGTGATGCGGCCGTGTATACAACAGGCACACCTTTGCTGTTCCAGCGGCCCCCGTTTATTTCGGCACCCCGGCCGGATAGATCATGAATATAGGATTGTTTGCTGAGCCGATAAACGATCATGCTAATATGCCATGCTCAATACGGCCCAGTTCATCGCGGATCATGCTGATGCCAAAAGAAGTATCCAAAAGCTCTTTTGGTTTTACGCCACCGAGCGGAATACTTTTAAAATCCATCCAGGCATAAAATTTTTCTTCATCGCCAAAAACCTCGATACCCTTTTTATATAATAGTTCGATCAAAACAATTTTCTCTGAGTAAATAGGATCAAAGGTTTTTTTCTCCTTTTTATAACGCTGAATGGTTCGCTCAGAAAGATGAAGGTATGAGGCCCATTCATCTATCCCCAAATGTATATGATCTGAAAGTTTATTGAGATATGTAAATGACACACCTTCTCTTACCATGTTGGTTAGGTTTATATCATCGTCATCAATAAATTTGTATGGCTTTGGCGTACTCATGATTGCTTTGCTAATTGTCAATAAATTTACGACAATTGTCCCATAATTGCAAATTATTTCTTTTCCAACTCGCCTAAAATAACTGGTTTAAGTTTTTCAACCCACATCTGGTACATGGTAGCAGATGGATGAAGGCCATCATTGGCTAAGAGGGATAGATTATTTGCAGCCAGTTTTGATATGGGAGTTATATCAATATAATTAACACCAGCTTTGGCGCTTTCATCCCTGTTAATATCATTAAACTGGTCTATTTCGGGACCTATATGAGCTTCCTGGCCATGGGCGAATGGGGTTACGCCATAATCAGGTATCGATAATACAAAAACATGATTCTTATCGCCTTTGGCAAACTTAATGGCCGTGTTTAAAACCTGTACAAATTTTATACGATAGTTAGCCTGGCTGCCACCACCGTACTGATCATTTACCCCAATAAGTAATGTTACTATATCATAGGTTTTATCATTAATGCCGCTTGCGTCTATGGCTGATATTAACTGATCTGTTGTCCACCCGGTTTTTGCTATTATGGTCGGTTCGGTTATTTTATGCCCTGGTAATTGCCCGGTAAGCAGGTACGGAAATGATTCCGGTGCCGGTACTGATTGACCAATGGTATAGGAATCGCCGAGGGCCAGGTAGCTTAATGTATCGATTACTGATGCAACAGGCTTTGATGTAGAATTATTTGGCGGCATAGCGTCGTTTTGTTTTGTACATGCTGTTAGGGCGCTTATCGGGAATAAAATTAAAAATAATGCTTTCATCATAACATTTCCATACCAAACAATACGGAAATATGATGTTTTAAGATTTTTTTAACTTCATTAATATCAACTACGCTGCCCAGTTCTTTTTGCATGGAGGTTACCGCCTTGTCGTCAATACCGCAGGGAACAATGTTATTAAAATAATCGAGGTCGGTATTCACATTAAAAGCCAGTCCGTGCATAGTAACCCAGCGACTGCAGCGTACACCCAGAGCACATATTTTACGGGCATTTTCATTATCGGCATCAAACCAAACACCGGTATAGCCGGGGTAGCGACCTGCTTTTAAGCCATAGTCGGCAAGGGTTAATATAATAGCTTCTTCCAGTGTACGCAGGTACAGGTGTATATCGGTAAAAAAATTGTCGAGGTCCAGTATCGGGTATGATACAATTTGTCCCGGACCATGATAGGTAATATCACCGCCGCGGTTAATAGTATAATATACAGCCCCCTTTTCTTTTAATCCGTTTTCATCAAGCAGCAAATGTTCGGGTTTGCCGCTTTTACCCAGTGTGTATACATGCGGATGTTCGCAAAATACCAGGTAGTTAAAAACTTCATCGGGCACAAAAGGCTCATAAGCGTCTGCAGGTACCAACGTTTTTGCAGCTGCTTCATAAGCCAGCTCGGTGTTCCGGTTATTCAATTTGGTTTTTACCGAAGCGGCAAACAGCTCTTCCTGTTTGTCCCAGGCTTGCTGGTAATCAACCAATCCCCAATCCTGGAAAAATACTTTTTTGTTTTTCATTACATTGAACCCTTTACATAACCAATCATATAATCTTCATATTGCAGGTAGCCTACATTATAGTCAAGACTGGTTCCTTTTTTATGAAGATGAGCATTGAGCTTACCGGGAGTTTCAAAATTAAAAGGGTCTAAAAAAATATTATCAGCAAATGATACCTCTTTTTCGCCATTGCATTTATATACTGCTTCTTTGGCGCACCAGCAAACATATAATTGCTCAATTTTTTGCTGCTGATCAATAAAGGCAAGTTCCTCGGGGCGCATAAATTTATTGGCAATACGCTCAACCTTTTGTTTTATTTGCTCAATATCAATCCCCACTTTATGCGTTTTGCTGATCATTACCGCGGCATAATCAAACGAGTGGCTTAATGATATATGATAGGGAAGGTTTACCAGGTAAGGTTTGCCATGCGAGTCGACCTTGCAATCAATATACTCATCAGTACGTAGCATTTTACGCAGTAAAACCCGTGTGCCCAGCCAGTGCAGGTGGCGCTTACCGTTGCTCAGTTTTTCAACATAAGCCTTCTCATCATCATCAAGTTGTAGTTGTTTATACAGGTCGTCAGCCTCTTCTTCAATTTTCCAGAGCGCAAATTCGGTATCGTCATCAATCCGCTGCCTGTATGCTATAGCCATAATAAGTAAAGTTGCAAAATAGGTGACAAACTTATGTCAAATAAATTTAATTAAAATATTTTAGTATATAGTAATTGGTATCAAGTAGTTAGTATCACGTATCAAGACGATCAATTTAGGTTTTATATTCTGTCATTAAAATCTTGATACTCGATACTAATTACTTGAAACTACATATTGCCTATTGTTTTAATTAATTATAATTTAGGCCCTACCATGATATTATCAGACAAGCGCATTCTCGAAGAAATTGAAAAAGGCCATATTATTATTGAACCCTTTAATCGCGAATGCCTGGGCACCAACTCGTACGATGTACATTTAGGCAAGCACCTTGCCACTTACCGCGATAGGGTTCTGGATGCCAAGCTTCACAACGAGATTGATGGCTTTGAGATACCAAAGGAGGGTTTTGTACTGCAGCCCAATACACTTTACCTGGGGGTTACCATGGAATACACCGAAACACACAGCCATGTACCATTCCTGGAAGGAAAATCAAGCACCGGCCGTTTGGGTATTGATATACATGCCACAGCCGGCAAAGGCGATGTAGGCTTTTGTAATACCTGGACCCTTGAAATTTCATGTGCCCAGCCTGTTCGTATTTATGCGGGTATGCCCATCGGACAGCTCATTTATTTTGTTGTTGAAGGTGATATTGAAACCATGTACAACACAAAAAGCAACGCCAAATACAATAATCCCACCACACGCCCGGTTGAAAGTATGATGTGGAAGAATAAGTTTTAATATTTTTTTATAAAATTAAACCTTTGAGGCAGGGCCTTGTCTAAGTCTGAGATTATACAACGTATCTGGTTTAAAACGCCTAATTTACAGCACTATAATATTTAACCTTATATAAAACCTATAACCTCACAATTCATCGCCTGCAAGATATTTTGTGTAAATTGAATTTTATTTAAAATGATGAAATACAAAAAAATATCGCTTGGCTTACTTATAACTGTAATTGTAACAGTAGTTCTTGGATTTACCGGTCCGGGAGATGAGCTGTTAGGTAAATTAGTAGATCAGCTTTATAAATGGCGCGCCCTGCAGCCGCAGGAAAAAGTTTACCTGCACCTCGATAAACCCTATTATGCAATTGGTGATGATATTTGGTTTAAAGCTTATGTAACCATAGGCAGCAAACATCAGCTATCGGCTTTTAGCGATATATTGAACGTTGACCTGATTGATGAAAATGATTCTGTAAAGCGCAGCATTAAACTCCCTTTATCAAGCGGCCTGGCATACGGCGATTTTGCACTACCCGATACCATGCAGGAGGGTAATTACCGTATAAGGGCCTACACCAACTGGATGCGCAACGCCGGCGAGGCTTATTTTTTTGATAAAGCCATCACTATAGTTAACGGTATAAATAATACCGTTTTTACTAAAACCAGTTATACTTACAGTAATCAAAATGGAAAGCAAAAGGTAAATACAGTTATTAACTATACCGATTTAAGCGGTATGCCTTATGTTGGTAATGAAGTAAGCTACCGTGTTGGGCTTAATGGTAAAACTGTTTTTAAAGGCAAAGGGATAACCAATGATAAAGGTAACCTGGATGTAGCTTTTATTAATTCAACCAACAATGCGGCGGCATCGGGCTTTATTATTGCCAATATTAAACTTGCCGATAAAAAAATAGTAACAAAGGTAGTGCCCATAAAGGCGGTATCAAACAAAATAGACGTACAGTTTTTCCCGGAGAGCGGTAATCTGGTAAATGGTATTAATTCAAAAGTTGCTTTTAAAGCCGTTGGTGCCGACGGTTTGGGTGTAAATATAAAAGGTAATATTGTTGATGGTCAAAATCAGGTAGTTACTGCATTGGGTAGTGCCCACCTGGGTATGGGGGTGTTTGATTTAAAACCCGAAAGCGGTAAAACTTACAAAGCTCACATTATTTATGAAGATGGCTCTGAAGGTAATTTTGATTTACCTAAAGCTACCGATAACGCTTATGTTTTAAGTATTAATAATTCAAAAGATGATGATCTTACGGTTAAAATATTACCTGGAGCAGGTTTATTAAACAGCGCGACACCTACGGACGGCCTCCTGCTGGTAGCACAGAGCGGCGGCGAAATTTACTATGCGGGTAATAGTGCCGATGGCGGTAAAACGTTCACCTCCGTTATTCCAAAAAGCAAGTTCCCATCAGGTATTATACAGTTCACCTTGTTTTCGGCAAAGGGCGAACCCTTGAATGAGCGTTTGGTATTTATTCAGAACTCCGACCAGCTTAAGCTTACTGTAGCTGGTGATAAACAAAAATACGGTGCGCGCGAAAAGGTGACCATTAGCCTCAATGCTAAAAATAAGGATGATAAGCCCATTATTGGCAGCTTTTCGGCCGCGGTTACAGACCTGTCAAAAGTGCCGGTTGATGAAACAGCCGAAGAAAGCATTCTCTCGAACATACTGCTCAGTTCTGATCTGAAAGGTTATGTTGAAAAACCAGGTTATTATTTTGCCAATGATAATGCAAAAACAAAGGCCGATCTTGATGTACTGATGTTAACGCAAGGCTATCGCCGCTTTGAGTGGAAACCGCTTATAAATGATTCTTTTGCCCCTATAGTTTATCAGCCTGAAAAAACATTGGCAATATCAGGTCATTTAAAAACATTTGGAGGCAAGCCTGTTGCAAATGGTAAAATAACCTTGTTTACAACATCAGGAGGAACGTTTATTTTAGATACCGTATCAGACGCCCAGGGTAAGTTTACCTTCAATAATTTGATTTTTAGAGATAGTATAAAATTTGTTGTTCAGGCCCGTACGGCAAAGGACCGTAAAAACCTGGAAATTGAATTGGATAACATCGCACCCCAATCTGTAGGAAAAAATAAGAATGCGCCCGATATACAGGTGAACATTAATGATGGGCTGTCGCCATACCTGCAAAACAGTAAAAAGTTGTTTAGTGAGCAGGTAAAATACGGGATCGGTAACCATACCATATTGTTAAAAGAAGTAGTTATTAAAGATACCAGGACAGTAGCTGTAAAACATTCTGCCAACTTGAACGGGCCAGGCAATGCCGATCAGATACTTACTTATAAGGATCTTGAAAATATGGGTAATATTTCGCTCCCTATTATATTACAGGGCAGGCTTTTAGGAGTAATGTTTCGTGGAAATGTTCCCTATTCTACCCGTGGTGGCGGCGCCATGCAGGTGGTGATTGACGGGGTTTATGTAGATTCAGACTTTTTAAACAGCATAAACACTACTGATGTTGCAAGTATTGAAGTTTTACGTACGATAGGTAACACGGCAATATATGGTTCCCGCGGAGGAAACGGTTTATTGGTGATCACCACCAAAAGGGGCGATGAAGGTTCTGTTTATAACCGGTACGCGCCAGGGATAGTGACTTATTCGCCCAAGGGGTATTACAAAGCACGTGAGTTTTATTCGCCTCAGTACGATGATCCTAAAACAAACACGCAGATGCAGGATCTGCGGTCGACCATATACTGGCGGCCCAATGTTATTACCGATAAAGAGGGTAATGCATCCTTATCTTTCTTTAATGCCGATGGCAAAGGAACATACCGGGTTGTTATTGAAGGGATAGATGCGGATGGTAATTTGGGCCAGCAGGTTTATAAGTATAAGGTAGAATAATATTTTCTTATCGATATATATAATATATAGTTAATATGATATATTAGGGCTTAATTACCTAAACCATTATGAAATTTAGCGTCCTTCTAACTCTTTTATCACTACTTTTTATTTATAAACCTGCATATTCACAAAACGATACTTCATTATTGATCCGTACAGTTAGTACGCTTACCAAACAGGCTGAGGCAAATCCTGTAGAAAAAGTTTACCTGCACCTTGATAAGCCTTATTATGCACCGGGTGATACCATTTGGTTTAAAGCATATACTGTTTTGGGCGAGAATCATAAACTTTCGGCACTAAGTGGTGTATTATATGCTGAACTCATTAACGAAAGTGATTCTGTTGTATCGCGCCTGGTTTTACAATTAGACGCGGGACTTGCCAATGCTGACTTTGTTATTCCGGATACCTATGAACCCGGCGATTACCATGTAAGGTCATATACCAATTATATGCGCAATGCGGGTGCCGATTACTTTTTTGATCAGCCCGTTAGGATAGGTCCGTTATCGGCAGTTACTGCCAGTACTAAAAAAGTAAGTAAAAAAGGCGCGAAGCCAACTGCAACCGCTTTAACTACAGTAACTACTGACGGAACAGATATACGGTTTTTCCCGGAGGGAGGCGACCTGGTAACCGGGGTAAGATCAAAAGTAGCCATAAAAGTAGTGAGCAAAAATGGATCGGGCACAGATGTTAAAGGAACCGTAGTTGATAACGAAGGCAATGAGGCAGCGGGTTTTGAAACGCAACATCTGGGCATGGGTGTTTTTGCGCTTATTCCCCAGCCCGGCAAAACCTATAAAGCAAAAATAACCGGCGCTAACGGGGCAGCGTATACAGTTGATTTACCAAAGGCGCAGGAAGAAGGTTTTACCTTGGCTGTAAACGGCAACATGGGCGATAGCGTTTTAGTGAAAATTGCAGCCAACGGTAAATTGTTTGCCACCAAACAAAATTCCAAGTTTTATTTAGTGGCCCAATCAGCCGGAAATGTATGCTATACTACAGAAGGTAAACTGGAAAGTCCGGTTTTTACTACGCGAATATCTAAAACCCACTTCCCTACGGGTATTGTACAATTCACCWTATTCTCTGGTTCTGGCGAACCGTTGAATGAGCGGGTAGTATTTATCCGTCATGCTGATCAGCTAAAGCTTGCGCTTACATCGGCAAAAAAAACCTATACAAAAAGAGAAAAGGTAAAATTTGACCTGAGTGCGGATGATGAGGAAAATAAAACAAGCATTGGCACCTATTCTGTAGCGGTAACAAATGATTCAAGATTGCCAGTGGACGAAAATGCAGAAAATACCATACTAAGCGACTTGCTATTAACATCAGATCTGAAAGGTTATATTGAAATGCCTAACTATTATTTTACCAATATTAGTGAGCAAACCGATGCTGATCTTGACGCATTGATGCTTACGCAGGGATATCGCAGGTTTGAGTGGAAAAAAATATTGGGTAAGCAAAATGCCGGTCTGGCCTTTCAGCCTCAGGGTTCATTAGAAATAAACGGAACGGTAAGATCATCCTGGGAAAGACCTGTGGCAGGGGGCAAAGTAAGGCTGATATCCATTAAATATAATGCGGCTATAGATACACTGACCGATGCTAATGGTGATTTTAAGTTAAAAAATGTTGATTTGCCTGATACTGCTAAAGTAGTAATTAGCGCACGCGACGCTAAGGATAAAAGAAATGTTTCCCTGCGTATTATAGAGCCAACCTATCCGCAGGTTGAACAAAGTAAATTAAATAGTTATGAGTCTGAAAATATGCCTCAGAAAATAAAGGATGTATTGCGTGAAAATGCCGGGCTTGATACACTTGGTATTATCAGGCTTCAGGAGGTTAAAATTAAAGGTAAATTAAAAAGTGAAGGGGCAAAAACTATAGAAAAATTATACTCAACCAATTTAAATGGAAGTGGTAATGCTGACCAGGTTTTAATGGGCAGCGCAATAGTAGCTTGTACCAATCTTGCTGATTGTCTTGCAGGGAAACTGAATGGGGTAACATTTATAAACGGGCTGCCTTTTAGCAGGCGGGCCATGAACAGAAGTATAAATAGCGGTAATACCCCAATGGCTGTTTTTGTTGATGGGATGCAATTGGATGCAACATATCTTAATGAACTGTCACCCGATGATATTTACAGTATTGAAGTATTAAATAGTGCCAGCCATTTAGCTATTTATGGCACCGGAGCGCCAAACGGAGCATTAATTATTACCCGAAAAACTGGAAGAGAGAGCAACAGTTTACGTAAAGCCGCCCTGGGACTAATCACTTATCGTTTTAAAGGCTTTTATAAATCAAGGCAGTTTTACTCACCGAATTATGACAAACCGCAACCTGCAAATAGCAGAGATGCGCGCTCAACCGTTTACTGGAACCCCGATGTTATAACCGGTAAGGATGGTAAAGCGTCATTTGAATATTTTAATGCCGATGGTAAAGGTTCGTACCGCGTGGTAGTACAAGGTATTGATAATGGCGGTAAATTAGGATATCAGGTTTATAATTATAAGGTGGAGTGATGATATGACAATTTAAAAAGAAGAAAAAACAATAATTATGAAAACCGACCTTTACACAAAAGTAATGTTAACCGTAATTGCAGCAGCACTTACAGCTAACCTGATTAAAAGCAGTATTAATCCCGCAATGGCTGATAGTAAGCATTTTGTAAATGTACCAGTTAATGCCGATGGCAGCATCAATGTTAAAATTACAAAAGGTACGGGCTCAATGGATGTAAATATTAAAGAGGTTGACAGCCGCGCTTTTTTTTATGTAGAACCTATACCCGTGAAAGTTAAGTAGTAGCAACAATATTATTAAAAATAAAAAAAGCGGTTTATAAACCGCTTTTTTTATGGAATACCAGATGCATTAAATATCCAGTACAAACAGAAGGATATTTGAATTTTAATTTATTTAGCCAGATAGAATTTCTCCCAGAAATCAACAGATTTCGACATTTCACTACGGGCTGCACCATCGGTACCTCCGGCACCAAACCCGCCACCGCCGCGGCCTCCTCTGCCACCACGACCGCCGCCGCCCATGCCGCCACCACCGCCCATACCGCCACCACGACCGCCTCTGCCACCACCACCGCCACCCTGGTGCTCACCGCTTGCTGCGCTGGCTCCTGCCGGTTTTTGTAATCCGTTTATTTTAAAATTAAAAGCCCACTCACCTTTAGTAACATCATTAACATGGAAAAACTGCAGTGGTATAGCCATTTCATAAACAAGGTTGCCAGTAGCATCGTAATCAATAGCAGCTTTAATGCCATAAGTGTTTGAGGTGGTTATCATCTCGCCTTCAATATCCTTAAAACCTTCTACTTTAATGTTCCTGAGTTTGGTTACGCGTTCACGCATCAGTTCGTCGCGGTCTTCCTTGGTAATTTCACCCTTCTCATTCTCGCGTTTTCCAAATTCCGGTGCCGATCCGGGGTCGGCAAGCGGAAAGGTGAGGGAAAAACTTTCCTTCTTTTTGCCCTTTGTATCAATGCCTAAAGTAATGCCGGCATTTAAAGTGCGTATCTGGTCCATCCTGTCATCAATACGGATGGCGGCATAAAGTGTAGTTTTATCGTTTGCCAGTGTGTAATAAATCTTTTTTTCGTCGTTGTAATAACGCAGACTATCGCCCCAGTCTTTCAAATCGCCGTCAACAGTTATAGTGGTTGGTGGTGCCTGTAAGGTAGTTTGAGTTGGTTTGGTTGTTTGTGCATTGGCTATGCCAATTGCTAACAGTTGAATAGTGATTGCTAAAATTAAGCAGTTAGGGGCTTTTTTCATGAGTTTATGGTGTTTAGGATTTTTTAATCGGGGGTATTGTAACATGATTTTTAAGCCCATTAAACATAATTTTAACACTTTTATTATTTGTTTTTAAGTAAATTTGTAGTTACGTATGCCAACCGAAACCCAAGAAGAAACGCTCACGCTCGAAGAGATACTGGCAGGACTTAAAGAAGTTCACCGCCTTATATTATGGAATGATGATTTTAACACTTTTGAACATGTGATCCATTGCATGATGAAATACCTTGATTATTCCGAAGCACAATCCGAAAAAATAGCCTGGAAGGTTCATAATGAAGGTAAATGTGCGGTACTGGAAGGTTCGTTTACCGAAATGGAAATTTACCGTAAAATACTACAGCAGGAAGGCCTTACTGTTAGTGTGGAATAAAAGTAGTGAGTAGTGAGTGGGGAGTTTAAGTTTTGATAAGTGAGTTTTAGAATTTAGAACTTAGGGATTAGAATTTAGAGATTAGAATTTAAATTCTGATTCAATATGATAAAAAGAATAGCATTATTGCCCGTTTTAATTTTACTTGCAATTTGCCTGGCAACCTGTACCACTACAGCTCAAAGTAAAAACCTTAAACTGATCTTTATCCGTCATGCCGAAAAACCCGCTGATGGCGATAATCTCTCTTGTATGGGTTTAAACCGGGCCTTAAAGTTACCCGAAGTTTTAAAAGCCAAATTCGGACTGCCTGATCATGTATATGTTCCGGCTTTGCACTTAGGCAAATCAACTTCCAGGGGGCGTATGTTTCAAACAGTTTCGCCTTTTGCTATAAAATATAATTTAACAATTAATAGCAGTTTTGAAGAGGAAGACGCTGCCGGCCTAACCAGCGAGCTGACAGGGAAGAAGGGTGCGATACTTATTGTGTGGGAGCATAGCAAAATTAGACCCATCATAAAAGCATTGGGCCTAAGTGTTAAAGGCCTGCAATGGCCCGATGATGATTTCGACAGCATCTGGATAGTGACTTACAAAAAGGGGATGCCAGTTTTAACCATGGATAAAGAAGGAATAAGCCCGGCTGCAGGCTGTAGTTTTTGAGCAGAAGGAAGGAAAGGAAATAGCTTGTCATCCGGAGCTCGTCGAAGGATCGCGCGTAGAGGCCTGCCCACCATGCTTCGACAGGCTCAGCATGACAACTCTATTTTGCAGGCTCCTAATGATTAAAGGATACGTTTTTATTATAACTAAAAGAGGTGCACCATTTGGTGCACCTCTTTTAGTTTACTTCAATATTGTTTATTATGATACCAGGTAATTCCAACCATAGGTATCTGGCGCGTTACCGTATTTTACAGCATCAAGCGTTTTTAAAACTTTTTGCGAAAATTCACGTGTTTTTGGGTCGCTCAAAAAGTACTCCTCACCATCAACGCTTATAGAACCTACAGACGCGATAGTAGCAGCTGTACCTGCGCCAAAGGCGTCGGTAAGTTTGCCGTTTTTAGCACCTTCAATAATTTCGGCAACAGAAACTTTGCGTGTTTCAACCGGGATGCCCCATTCCTTAGCTAAGGCGATAACAGTATCGCGGGTTACGCCATCAAGTATGGTATCTTTAGCTTCGGCGGTGATCAGCTTACCATCAAGCAGGAACATGGCATTTGCAGCGCCCATTTCTTCAATATATTTATGCTCTTTGGCATCTGTCCATATCAATTGGTCAAAGCCTTCTTCGGCGGCTTTGCGGGCAGGCAGCATCGAACTGCCATAATTACCGGCAGCTTTTGCAAAGCCCATACCACCTTCGGCAGCGCGGGTGTAGTAAGTTTCTATCTTAACACGCAGTGTTTTTGAAAAATATGGACCTACAGGGCCGGCAAGCACCATGTATTTATAAGTGGCCGATGGTGTTACACCCAAATAAGGGTCGGTAGCGAACATAAACGGACGGATATATAATGCGTGATTAGCTTTTGAAGGTACCCAGTCGCGGTCGATATCAACTACGGCTGCCATACTTTGTAAAAATATTTCCTCGGGCAAGGTCGGCATACACAAACGCTCGGCCGATTTGTTAAAGCGGATAGCGTTTTTATCGGGACGGAAAATAGTTACTTTACCATCAGCATGTTTGTAAGCTTTTAGGCCTTCAAAAAATGCCTGGCCGTAGTGTAATGCAGAAATTGCCGGACTAAGCCCAATTTCGCCGTAGGGAATGACCTGGAGGTTTTTCCATTCACCATCAGCATAATCGGCCACAAACATGTGGTCAGAAAATGTTTTTCCGAATGGTAAGTTGTCAAAATCCGTTTCAGCTAAACGGGAGTGAGTGGTTTTGGTGATCTTGATGTCCAGCGTCTCAGTCATGGCCTTTATGTATTTATAATTTAGAAAATGGCAATTTAAGAATTTTTTTGCTGAGTTGATATAAAGAATTGATAGTTAGGGTATTTTTTGGGGAGAGCTGCATATTATGACAGAAGAATAACGAAGCGGAGAGGCCCTACAAAAAACGCGTCATTGCGAGGTACGAAGCAATCCCAGACAAGCCGAGCGTACATATAATATCGTAGAACGCTCAATTGCCGCTGAGGCTGTTACTTTTGTCTTGATACAAAAGTAACCAAAAAATCAAGTCAGCAGAAATGCTTCTTTGCGCACATGCCTTTACCCGGCAAAGCCGTCAGAACCACGGGCTGCTTAATTTTGCCTCCACTTCGTTCGCATATATCCATCGCTTCAGGCAAAATTGCTAATGCCCCTGCAACCACACGGGCCACTATTGTTCTGCCTGCTTTCGTCCGAAGCTTATCCGCTGACGGGGAAAAGAAAGTATATAAAAAAGCGTCATTGGTACGAAGCAATGACGCGATAGGTGTTACTTATCAAAAAGTCTCCCCTTTAGGGGAGATTTAGAGGGGCTTCTTACACCGTCAACTTCTTATACTTTATCCTCTTCGGCGCTACATCGCCCAGGCGCTTTTTGCGGTTCTCTTCATAATCAGAATAGTTTCCTTCAAAAAAGTAAACTTGTGAGTTGCCTTCAAAAGCCAGAATGTGCGTACAGATCCTGTCCAGGAACCAGCGGTCGTGACTGATTACTACGGCGCAGCCACCAAAGTTTTCCAGTGCTTCTTCCAGTGCGCGCAGGGTGTTTACGTCAATATCATTGGTAGGCTCATCCAGCAACAACACGTTCGATCCTTTTTTCAAAGTGATGGAAAGGTGTACCCGGTTACGCTCACCGCCCGACAAAACGCCAACCTTTTTCTGCTGATCGGCACCATTAAAGTTGAACTTGGATACGTATGCCCTGGAGTTAAGCGGCTTGTTTCCTACCATAATGGTTTCCAGTCCGCCGGTTACGTTTTCCCAAACAGATTTATTAGGATCAAGGTCATCATGCATTTGGTCAACATAACCTAAAGCAACCGTTTCGCCAACGCGGAAAGTACCCGAATCTGGTTGATCCTGCCCGGTAATGAGGCGGAAGAGGGTAGTTTTACCAGCACCATTGGGGCCAATAATTCCCACAATGCCAGCCGGAGGTAAGGAAAAACTCAGGTTATCAAACAATAATTTATCGCCATAAGATTTACTTACGCCATTGGCTTCGATCACAATATTACCCAAACGCGGTCCTGGCGGAATAAACAGCTCCAGTTTATCTTCCCTTTCTTTGGTTTCTTCGGATGCCAGTTTTTCATAATTGCCTAAACGGGCTTTTGATTTGGCATGGCGGCCTTTTGGTCCCATGCGTACCCATTCCAGCTCGCGCTCCAGCGTTTTCTGACGTTTACTCTCGGTTTTATCCTCCTGTGCCAGGCGTTTAGCTTTCTGATCAAGCCATGAAGAATAGTTTCCTTTCCACGGGATTCCCTCGCCACGGTCAAGTTCCAGGATCCAGCCGGCTACATTATCAAGGAAGTAACGATCATGCGTTACAGCTATAACGGTACCTTTATATTGTTGTAAATGCTGCTCCAGCCAATCAATTGACTCGGCATCAAGGTGGTTGGTAGGCTCATCCAGCAGTAAAACATCCGGTTCTTTCAACAAAAGGCGACAAAGTGCCACCCTGCGGCGTTCACCACCTGACAGTACTGAAATTTTAGTGTCAGGCTCCGGGCAGCGCAGTGCATCCATGGCGCGTTCCAGCTTGGTATCAAGCTCCCAGGCATTTACCGCGTCAATTTGATCCTGCAGCTCGCCCTGGCGAGTCATCAGTTTATCCATTTTATCGGCATCGCTGTAATATTCTTCGAGGCCAAATTTTTCGTTGATCTCTTCGTACTCCTTTAATAAGGCAGTGGTTTCGGCCACGCCTTCTTCCACAATTTCACGTACGGTTTTATCAGGGTCAAGCTCGGGCTCCTGGCTCAGGTAACCCACGGTATAACCCGGCGAAAAAACAACCTCGCCTATATTGGTTTTATCAATGCCTGCTATGATTTTTAATAAGGACGATTTACCCGAGCCATTTAAACCGATAACGCCGATTTTGGCGCCATAAAAAAATGAGAGGTAAATATTTTTTAAAACTGTTTTTTGCGGAGGATAGATCTTGCTAACCCCTGCCATTGAAAATATGATCTTTTCGTCTGCCATTTAGTAGTAAAATTAGTGAAGCAAATATCCATTAAAATGGATAATTATTATCATTCGTGTTCAAGTAAAATAGGTAAATTTAATATCAGCAGGAAAAGTTTACCGGGCAGCAACTTGCCCCCTGATCATGATAACGGGTGGTTTAGTGGCTATTTTCATCAATAAAACGTTGGGCAGGGCTGTTTTAAAATAAGCTGTTTCGTCGGCTTTTGTTAGGGTTACCTGCCTTACAAATTTGGATGGAATGCGTATGCCGGCAGTATCGGTTAGTAATTTATCGTCGAGCAGGTAAATAACCGGGCTATTTTTTTCAGATGGCGAAATATTTGCTTTTGTAATGTCGCTTATGGATAACAGTTTATCCTGAAGCATCTCTGCTAATCTGCGGTGGTCTTTTAAGGTAATAAATATTACGCCATTAGGGTAGGTCTTATTTTTATCTACGTGGATGTTTGCTACTTCATCAGTGTTCATATAAGTCAGATACGGAGAGGCATCACTTATCTTAACAGAATCAATAAAATAAACGGGAGGTGGAATCTTCGCCTCAAGGGGGTTACTATTTTGCGCACTGGCCGTAAACGAAACTAACACAAGTAAAATTATGATGAGGTTTTTCATAGGAATAAATGAGGAGCCAATTGTAACAATTTGGTTTACTTACTGGTTAAGATAAAAAATAAACTGTTAATTACAATAAAAAGTTACAAATACTTGTTATGTTATAATTGCATTTAAACATAGGCATTGCGGCAACTTTTTTGACTAAATTTACGTATATTGTAGTAAGCAGTACCAAAATACCAGCTTAATGCCTAAATGTCATACATGATGACGAAATGCCTGTTCTGTTGCATTGATTTTAAAATAATGCATATTTTGTTTAAACTATTTTGAATAATTGTTATCAAATAGGTATATTTCATTTGTATATTGTAAAAAAATTCAGCGATTGTTGAATTTCTTGATAAAAATTATTGAATAAAGCTAAACTTTAATAGCTTGCGTATCATATCAATGTCTGTTTCTGCAAACCGTTAAATGTTGGCAATATTGTTGATAAATGTTAAGACAAGCGTCRTGGTTTGTAAAAACAAAATTAATAGATTAGGACGTTCATAATAAGAAAGGTATATATGGAAGCTAAATTTTCGCCGAGGGTTAAGGATGTTATTCAATATAGCAGGGAAGAGGCATTACGCCTGGGGCACGACTATATTGGAACAGAGCATCTTTTACTGGGGCTTATCCGGGACGGAGACGGTGTAGCAATTAAATTGCTAAAAGGATTGAACGTTGATACAGCAAAACTGCGTCGCGCCGTTGAAGATGCCGTAAAAGGAACTATTGGAACAAATGTACATATTGGCAGTATCCCATTAACTAAACAAGCCGAGAAAGTACTAAAGATAACTTATCTTGAAGCCAAGATATTTAAAAGCGATGTAATTGGAACTGAGCACCTGCTGCTATCCATTCTTCGTGATGAGGATAATATTGCTTCGCAAATACTGATGCAGTTTAATGTAAACTATGAAGTATTTAAAGGTGAAGTTGAATCACACAAAAATGATGTAACTGACGAAATGCCCGGATCACCAACCGGCGGCGATGACGACTTTAAAGAAGAAGAGTCATTTAGTCAGCCTAAAAAGGTATCTGACATTAAATCAAAAACACCAGTGCTTGACAATTTTGGCCGCGATTTAACCCGCGCTGCCGAAGATGGTAAGCTTGACCCTATTGTTGGTCGTGAAAAAGAGATCGAAAGGGTATCACAGATATTATCGCGCCGTAAAAAGAACAACCCTATATTAATAGGTGAGCCTGGTGTTGGTAAATCTGCCATTGCCGAAGGATTGGCCCTGCGCATTGTTCAGCGTAAAGTATCACGTGTATTGTTTAACAAACGTGTGGTTACGCTTGATCTTGCATCATTGGTTGCCGGTACAAAATACCGTGGCCAGTTTGAGGAGCGTATGAAAGCGGTAATGAACGAATTGGAAAAATCACCTGACGTTATTTTATTTATTGATGAGATACATACTATAGTAGGTGCAGGTGGCGCTTCCGGCTCGCTTGACGCATCAAATATGTTTAAACCAGCTCTTGCAAGGGGCGAAATTCAATGCATTGGCGCCACTACTTTAGATGAGTACCGCCAGTATATTGAAAAGGATGGTGCATTGGATCGCCGTTTCCAAAAGGTAATGGTTGAGCCTGCAACTCCGGTTGAAACTATTGAGATACTGAACAGGATCAAAGAAAAATACGAAGAGCATCATGGAGTAACCTATACACCAGAGGCAATTAACGCCTGTGTTAGTTTAACCACCAGGTACATTACTGACAGGTTTTTACCAGATAAAGCTATTGACGCTTTGGACGAATCGGGCTCACGTGTTCACTTAACCAACATCCATGTGCCTCAAAACATATTGGATATTGAGCAAAAGATAGAGCAGATCAAGATTGAGAAAAACAAAGTTGTACGCAGCCAGAAATATGAAGAAGCTGCCCAGTTACGCGATACCGAAAAGAATTTATTGGTAGAGCTTGAGCAGGCTAAAGCATTATGGGAGGCCGAAACAAAATCAAAACGTTACACCGTAACCGAAGATAATGTTGCCGAGGTAGTATCTATGATGACCGGTATACCTGTACAAAGGGTTGGTCAGGCTGACAGTCAGAAACTGCTGCACATGGCAGATACTGTTGGCACCAAGATCATTGGTCAGGAAGATGCTATTAAAAAATTAACCCGTGCCATACAACGTACACGTGCAGGCTTAAAGGATCCTAAAAAACCAATTGGTTCATTTATTTTCTTAGGCCCTACAGGTGTTGGTAAAACTGAACTTGCAAAAGAACTTGCACGTTTTATGTTTGATACCGAGGATGCACTGATACAAATTGACATGAGCGAATACATGGAAAAATTCGCTGTATCACGTTTAGTAGGAGCGCCTCCGGGTTATGTGGGTTATGAAGAAGGCGGACAATTAACTGAAAAAGTACGCCGTAAACCTTACGCCGTAATATTACTTGATGAGATTGAAAAAGCTCACCCCGATGTTTTCAACATACTTTTACAGGTGTTGGACGAAGGACAGCTGACCGATTCATTAGGCCGCAAGGTTGATTTCAGGAATACCATTATCATCATGACATCAAACATTGGTGCCCGTCAACTAAAAGATTTTGGACAAGGTGTTGGTTTCAGCACTAATGCTAAAACTTTACAGGCCGATACGCACTCAAGAGGTGTTATTGAAAACGCTTTGAAACGTGCTTTTGCACCTGAGTTTTTGAACCGTATTGATGATGTTATTGTATTTAACTCGTTGGGTAAAGACGAAATATTCAAGATCATTGATATTGAATTAGCTTACTTGTTTAGCAGGGTTAATAGTTTAGGTTTCAAAATTGAACTTACTGAAGCTGCTAAAGAGTTTATTGCTGATAAAGGTTATGATTCGCAATTTGGTGCACGTCCATTAAAACGTGCTATCCAGAAATATTTGGAAGATCCAATTGCTGAAGAAATACTTAAAGGCGAACTAAGCGAAGGTGATACCATGGCTGTTGACTATGACAAAGAAGCCAACGAAATTAAGATCATCGACAAAAAAGGCGAAAGCAAAGAGCCTGAGCAGGAAGAACAGAAATAATTGATCTTTCTGGATAATAAAAAAACCCGGCCACAAGCCGGGTTTTTTTGTTGGATTGAAAAAAATGCGTCA
Source organism: Mucilaginibacter sp. P4_E8 (assembly GCF_056401495.1). Classification (NCBI taxonomy): domain Bacteria; kingdom Pseudomonadati; phylum Bacteroidota; class Sphingobacteriia; order Sphingobacteriales; family Sphingobacteriaceae; genus Mucilaginibacter; species Mucilaginibacter sp. P4_E8. Next base: position 12,588 of record NZ_JBFUJG010000018.1, on the reverse strand, counting down.
TTGCGAGGAACGAAGCAATCTCTATGCTGTACAGGGGGAAATGGCATATCGCATACCCGCTCTTGGCCGCGGGAGGGCCAGTTACTTTTGTCGCCACAAAAGTAACCAAAAAGGCTTTCAGCAGAGAGGCTTCTTTGCGCTCATGGCCTTTACCCTGCAAAGCAGGCAGAACCACGGGCTGCAAAAAATTGCCCTACTTCGTTCGCCCGTGCTCTCGCTTCAGCAAATATTTGCTATGCCCTTACAGCCACACAAGCCCACCATGTTCTGCATGCTTTCACCTGAAGCTTATCTGCTGACGGGGGGAGAATAATAAATAAAGGGTGAGGGCTGTCATGCTGAGCTCCGTCGAAACATGGTGTGCGGGCCATTGCTACTTACCTTGTGCAGGTGGCTCGTAATTTACAGGGAGCATCTCGGCCATACGGTAAATTCCCCAGTCGCCTTCAAAAATAATACTGCGTGGGTTGCTGATGATGCCATTGTTATCAAAAAACGCGTAAGCTTCATGTTCGTCGAGGGTGGCAATGGATGTTGCGTAATCGGGCATATCAAGCGGCCGGTAAATATCGCCCGAAGTACCGCTGTTTTTTTTGTTGTACATGATATAAAGGCAGTCGTTAAAACCAAGGGCATACAAACCGGCGTTATCGGTGCGTTTTGCAAACTCGCTTAAGTTAAGTGGTTGCTTTACCAGCATTTGTATATACTTGGTCTTATTGTCGAACAAACCGCCTTTGTACTCAGGATTTGGTTTGCGAATTAATTTGAGTACCTCAAAACCTTCGGATGTTAACCTGTTACTGACAATGCTGCGCAAAAAATGCATAGGCGAACCAAGGTAGGCATCCTGTCTGCGCTTTTGCCATTTACGTATTTTGCCGTTGTTACCCTTCATATCCTCAAATACCGATACGCCGTCATAATATATAAAACCTTTATTGGAGTCATAGCTGAATGTATTGAGTTTGTATTTGATAACATAGCCAAGCGCTTTGTTCTCTATCTCCAGAAAATCATAGGAAGATGCTTCGAGTGTATGCGTTTTTTTGTCGTACTGAAGATCGAGTATATCGGGGTTTAATATCCTGCATTGAGCGGCGTTAGCAGTTGTTCCTAAAAACTGGCGTTTAAACTGGGCGTAATATCTTTCCCAGTTAGGGTCTGGTTTAATTTTTACCTCATTAAGTTCAATGGTTTTAGGCTTAAGCACTATCTCGGGTAAATTGATATTGCTGTTGTTTATCAGTATTGACTGGCTGTGGGTTTCATAACCCACAATAGATACGATAAGATCATACTGACCGGGCCTTACATTGTTGAGAATAAATGTGCCATCGTTGGCAGTTTTATTGCCGGTACTGGCATTATTTAAAAACACACTGGCATTAGCTACCGGTTTTTTATCGTCTGCATTCACAATTTTGCCGGTAATTTTTAGCTGGGCAAAACATACTGATGGGAGTAATAAAATAAATAAAAGCGAAAACCTAAGCATTAGCTAAATATAAACTAATATCTTAGTTGTAAAAAATATTTTTTATTTATTTTAATATGGATAAGCCGTTTATATGCTCAAAAATAAAATAAACAAAAAAACGTTAAACCTTTTTAGGAAATTAGCGTCTTATCTAATAATTACAAAACATAGCTTTATGAAAAAAATCTTGACTCTTGTATGCTGCACTATATTATTGGCAGCAACTTCTTGTACTAAAAAGTATATTACGCCTGCTAATATTACTGCAATTTATACCATTACCGGAACTACCGGTTGGAAAGTGTATACAGACGACGCCGGAAATAAATCATGGTCATCAGTTTTAAGCGACTTGCCTGAACAAGATCAGTTTGCTCAGGAAAATGGAGGTGTATTGGTTTATATCTCTTATGATAAAGGAGCTACTTACGAGGCACTTCCTGAGGTGTATAATGGTATTTCTTACAGTTATACCAGCGAAGTTGGGGCAGTAACCATATTTGCACAAGGTGCTAACGGTGCTCACCTGGCTCAGGCACCGGCCGATGATATCAAGGTAAAAGTGGTATTGGTTGATTCTTCTCAGTAATTGCTAAAAGTATTGATAAAAAAAGCGCCGTGCAATTTGCACGGCGCTTTTTTTATGCTTTAAAATTAGGTTTCTATTTCTCCATTTGTTCAATAACCGCCTGGGTTACGCCGGTAAATGAAAAACCACCATCGTGGAAAAGGTTTTGCATAGTAACCATGCGCGTAAGATCACTAAACAGGGTAACACAATAATCGGCACACTGGTCAGCATCGGCATTACCCAGGGGACTCATCTTTTCGGCATAATTTACAAAGCCATCAAACCCTTTAACGCCCGAGCCAGCCGTTGTACGGGTTGGCGATTGTGATACGGTATTGATACGCACATGTTTTTTTACACCATACTGGTAGCCAAAATTGCGGGCTATGCTTTCCAGATAAGCCTTGTTATCGGCCATGTCATTATAATCAGGGAATACCCGCTGGGCCGCGATGTAGGTTAGGGCCAATACCGATCCCCATTCGTTTATGGCATCCATTTTCATGGCAGTTTGCAATACACGGTGCAGGCTCAGGGCCGATATGTCTAATCCCTTGTGGGTAAAATCGTAATTGTTTTCGGTATAATGGATGCTTTTACGCACGTTAATGCTCATCCCTATGGAGTGTAATATAAAATCAACACCACCGCCAAAATGTTCCTGGGTTTTGGTGAATAGGTTGGTAATATCATCATTGCTGGTTACATCAGCGGCAATAACAGGAGCATTGCATTCGGCTGCCAGTTTATTAAGTTCGCCCATGCGTAGCGCGATAGGGGCGTTTGATAATACAATTTCTGCACCTTCCTGTACTGCGCGCTGTGCCACCTTCCAGGCTATAGACTGCTCATTAAGGGCACCAAAAATGATCCCTTTTTTACCTTTTAATAAATTATAAGCCATGTTTTTTGTTTTTATAATTGGGTGTAAAATTATAGTTATTTATCAGTTAGTTTAAAATTGATAGTTACTGACGACTCACTTACTACCAGACGCCCGTTAAGAATATATGGAACCCACGGATGATTGTTGCTTTTGATAGCGTTGATAACTTCTTCGTCGCACCCATACCCAATGCCTCGTAGAATTTTAAAATTGCTTAATGAGCCATCCTTTTCAATATTAAATCCAATTTCAACATCACCCTCAATATTATTGACGATCGCTTTTTCAGGATATGTGATTTTTGACCGGATGTAATCTGTAAAACCTTTTGCCGCGGGAGCAGACTTTACGGGCATATCACCCGTTACGCCATACCAATCGTAAATTTCGGCATTGGTAACTACCTTAAATGTTGTTGGTTTTTTAACGGTCTTTCTTTTAGTGACCATCTGTATGGTGTCCTTTATCCTGTAATCATCTTCTATTAATGGGGGCAAATGAATCTCTAAGAATCGGCTGCCATTATTAATAAGGTAGGTACGCTTACCCCAATAATATTTAAGGGTATCATAAGCTAATGCACCATATAGCTTAAATTTTCCTGCGGTATCTGTGGTTGTGTATATATAATAACCATCAAATACCAGTTCTTTATTCTTCGATGTAAACCGCAAACCTCTTACCGGATGATGGTATGCATCATATACGATACCACTGATATTGATGGTATCTTGTTTTATGGTCCTGTACTTGGGTTTGGGGGTACCCATAATAAGCTGTGCCTGGCTGATATAGGTAACACAGGTTAACAGGAATAACACCAATGATATTTTCATCTTCTTTAGTTATTCAGCAACTCCCTCGCATTTTGCAAAGCGCTCTCGCCCGGTTTATCGCCACTTAGCATTTTGGCAATTTCCAGTATGCGTTCCTGCTCATCAAGTTGTTTTATGCGAGTATAGGTTGTAGCCGCCGAATCATCTTTATAAACAAAATAATGATTTTGCCCTTTGCTGGCAATTTGAGGCAAGTGGGTTATGGTGATCACCTGCAGATTAACAGACAGGTTTTCCATGATCTGCCCAACTTTATTAGCCACCTCGCCAGATACCCCGGTATCTATCTCATCAAAAATAATGGTAGGCAATGCGGTGTATTGTGCAATGAGTGATTTGATACTCAGCATCAGCCTGGAAAGCTCACCACCTGATGCCACCTTGCTCATCTCGGCCAAAGCGTGTCCCTTATTTGCTGAAAACAGGAAGCGGATCTGATCGGCTCCGTTTTTGGTAAGTTCGGTTGAGGTTTTATTTTCAATCTTTAAAGCAGAATTAGCCATCCCCATTTCGGCCAGTGTAGCCAGTACTTGTTTTTCAATAGCCGGGATAGCTTTTAATCGGTTAGCTGTTAATTGACCAGCCAGTTTTTCCAGTTCAGTTTTATCGGCTGCTAATTGTTTTTGCAATTTTTCTACCGCCTCATCGCTAAACAATACCTTCTGTATCTTGCCCGACAGGTCATCCTGTATTTCTAATAACTCGGCATTACTATTTACATGGTGTTTTTTTTGCAAATTATACAGGAGGCTCAGGCGGGTGTTAACTTCATCGGCCCGTGCATCATTGGTGTGGGTGCGCTGTTCAATTACTTCAATTTCGGCAGCTATATCTTTTAGTTCAATAATGGTACTGTTTAAACGCTGGTGCAGCTCTTCAATTTGCGGATCGAATTTTTCCAGTATACCTAACTGCTGACCCGCTTCGCGTAATTGTATTAAAGCTGCGGCCTCGCCTTCCTGCATTAAATAATAGGCCCCAAACAGGTTGCGTTTTATTTCTTCGGCATTAGTTAAAGCATATAGTTCTTTTTCCAGCAGTTCCTGCTCTTCGGCATTCAAGCTGGCTTTTTCCAGCTCATCAAACTGAAACTGGAAATAATCAAGATCGGCTTTTGCTTTTTCGCTTTCCTCAATCAGTTCATGAAGTTTGGTTGTTGCCTTTTTATAGGCCCTGAATTTAGTTTGATAATCAGTCAACAACCCATCATGTTTGGCAACAGCATCAACCACTAATAACTGAAATTCAGGGTCGTTAATTTCCAATGTGGCGTGTTGCGAGTGGATGTCTATCAGTTTTTCGCCCAGTTGTTTCAGCGCGTTCAGGTTAACCGGGGTATCATTTACAAATGCCCTCGATTTACCATCGGCGGATATTTCGCGGCGTAAAACAGTTTCGGCCTCATAATCCAGGTCGTTATCTTCAAAAAAGGATTTTAAGTGGAAATCGTCTATTTTAAACGAGCCTTCAATAACACACTTTTTCTGCTGGTTAAAAAAGTAACGGCTCTCGGCTCGCTGCCCCAAAATAAGTGATAAAGCACCTAATATGATCGATTTTCCAGCCCCGGTTTCACCGGTGAGTATGTTTAACCCCTTGCCAAAACCTATTTCAAGGTTATCAATTAACGCGTAGTTATTAATGGTTAGCTTTTGAAGCATAAAAAAAGTATCCTTATTTTATTAAGGATACTAAATTACGAATTTCAAAGTATTGGGTTCAATAATTAAAAACTATTGGACCGTATCTGATTTAATATCTAAATCATATTTATAATTGAATGACATTTCAGCTTGTTTGCGGTATTCAGCCATGCGCTGTTTAAAGGCGGGGCTTCTCATATACTCGCGCAGGTTTTTGGTTGCCACCTTTAATTGTGCCTGTGCCTGTTTTAGCTGCGGGTTATTTTGATAGGTGTGCATTTGTTGGCTCGCCCTTCTCATATCGGCCTGCTGTTGTTTCCACTCTTTACCGTTAAAAGCTTTTCTTAAGCTATCGCTCATGACCCTTAGTTGTTTGGTTTTTTCGCGAAACTCAGGTGAGTCATAGCGGCTGCGCATTTTTTCACCCATCTTTTTGAGCTGCTCGGTTTGCTCTTTTACATCAGCTGGTATTTTGCTTTGCAGTTCGTCCTGGTATTTCCTGTAATTTTCGTCCTTACTATCATCAACATAATTGCGGTTATGCGGAATGTTATACTTTTTTTCCAGTTGCTCATTCATCTGCTTAAACTCCGGACTATTAAAATATTTCTCAATTTTTTTACCCGACTCACCCATCTGCTCTCCAAGCTTCTCGGTTTCATCGTTACTTCCCCAGTTCTTTTCAAAATCGGCGCCTAACTTTTCCTGATCTTCCTGCATTTTCTTTATTTCGGGCCGGTTATAGTAATCTTCCATTTCCTTGCCTTTAAGCGCTAACATTTCGGCTTGCTTTTGAAACTCCGGGCTGTTATAATATTTACCAACGGCCTCTGCCTGTTTGTTTACTTCGGCTGTAAGCCTGTTAAGTTCGGCATCATTAAGGCCATCATAAGTTTTTTTATAAGCCTGTTTGCGGTAATCGGACTTGCTTTTAGAATACTTTTTGGCAGCTGCTATTTTTTTCGCTTTAACTGCCTTTTTTTGAGTGGTATCAGTAAGCAATAAGTCTTTAACAATTTTAGGATAAACGGCTTTTTTGATAGATAATTTACCGTCTTTAATGGTGGGGTTTAACCACGCGATACTGCTTATGCTGGCGGCCATTATAACAACAGCCACTAACAGGTGACGTATGTTGCCAATTGGTTTCTTTGTTTTCATGATGCGTTCAATTCTGTTTAATAAATGGTATTTTTTTCCGGTAGCTGCCAGGGCCAGGGGTAAGTTTACGTACCTGGTTTGTTCAAGTTTTAAAAGTGCCTGGGCATATATTAAAGGCTGGGCAGTAGTTTGCACAACCAGGTCATCGCACCGGTTTTCGCGTTCCTGGTTTATAATGCGGTTAATTAATTGGGCAAAGGGATTAAAGAAAAGCAATATGGTTATAAATTGCTGTGCTAAATTGAGCAGGTAATCATTACGTTTTATGTGCGATAGTTCGTGCAATAAAATGGCTTTTACTTCCTCGGTTGACAGATAAGTAGTTAATGATATGGGTAAAAGTATGATAGGGCTAAAAAAACCGATCATGCAGGGTACATCAACAAACCGGCTAAAATTTACACTTACGTATTTATTGATCTGCAGTTGCTGACAAAAGCTATCAACATATAACTGTATTTCATCGGCAGGTATCATTGTTCTTTTGATGAGGCTTATTTTTTGCCAGTTTAAACCCAGCCTCAATAAATTAAATACCAAACCCGCAAAGTACAGCGCCGAAACATAAGGCAGGTACCCTTCAATAACATAATTGTAATAGCTGCCGGGCGCGGTGTGGGCTACCGGGTTTAAAGGAAAGGCAAAATGAGGCAGAAAAACCGGCGATGTTGCCGCTGTTAAATCAACCCAAACATGCGCTTGTACCTGGGTAATAAAGGTGTATATAAACCATACACTAATAGTTAGCATGGCCACCATACCCACATTGTGTTTCTTTACAGATGACATAGATGGCGCGCAGGTGAATAACAAACGCAATGCGAACCAAACCAATAGTCCTTGCCATAAGGAGTGGATAATGGTGATACCTAAAACCTGGCTTATGTTATAGAACAGATTTTCCATGATGCTTATTTTTTATGCTGATCAAACTGTTTAAGATAGTCTTTAATGGCGTCAATTTCGTCTTTTGATGCGCGGTGCTGCCCCAGCGCCTGTATTACCAAATCAGAAGTTGAACCTTTAAATACAGTAGACAATATTTTTTCCAAAGCGTTGCTTTGAGCTTGTTCCTGGCTAAATAATGCTTTATATAAATGGGTTTTTGCAGATGTATCGCGTTCAACCATACCTTTATCATGCATGATCTGCATGAGTTTTAAGGTAGTAGTATAACCGGCATCCTTTGTTTTAGCCAGTTCTTCATGTACATCACGTACAGTACATTGCCCTTTATTCCAGATCACCTGCAATATTTCCAGCTCGCTTTCTGTTGGTTTTATATTCATTTTATTTCAATACGAATTTCTTCGTACAAATATCTACGATGGATTTCGTATTTGCAAATATTTTTGAAATTATTTTTTGGAAGGAACCGGGGTTTTGTCTGAACCGGGATTTACGCGATTTAGGGATTTATAGGATTTTGTCTGAACCAGGATTTTCACGATTTACGGATTTATAGGATTTTTATACTAATCCGGGTAATCTTTTAATCTGTTTAATCATGGTTCAGACAAAATCCCGGTTCAGACAAATAGTGAGCTATTTTTGTAGCGTTTGGTATTTATTACCGTTGGCCGGGTCGACTTGCAGTAGTATGTTCATGGCTTGTACGCGTTCCTGCGGATCGGCCTTGCCGTATAACGATACCAGTTCGTCGCTTTTCGCGGTATAAAATACAAGGGGGAACATGGAGCCAACCCGCTGCCTGTTTATCTGTTGCAATGTTGGTAAAATCGATGTGATCTCTTTACGCCCTTTGGCAACATTATCAGCCATAACGTCAAGTCCGTTGCGGTGATAATCATACATAAAGCTGCGTAATGGAGCATAAAGCTTATTATTCAGGTTTTCTGATAGCCAGTACCGGTTAACGTTGCCATCAAAAGCTTTCCAGCCACGGTATGATCCCGACTGTGCGTTATTGATCACGGTTTGCGCATTGGCAAAATAGGGCGAGCCGCCATACAATGAAAAGGTATCATAATCAAGCCCTACTATAATGTAAGCGTAAAATGCCATGATCGAACTCAGGTTACTTTGAAAACTCTGGTCGGTATAGTCAATGGTTTGCCCATCGTTGTAAATAAAATCAATATCCTTATCATTAATATTTATTAATGTTGAACTATAGGTTGAGCTGTAAACAGGTCTTGATGATTGTACCTGTAACTCACCGCTAAAGTTGCTGCTGCCATCCCAGTTGGTTATGTTTAGTACAAAATTGCAGTCAATTCTTTCCTGGGGCAATATGGGGTCGGCGCTCCATTTGCGGCCATTTAAAAAATCCTTCATGGCCGTTTCGAGGGTTTGGAAAATACGCTTGTTGCTACCCTGTATCTTAGGCGATAACACTTGCACCCGGGCGTTCAGGTCCTGAGCCGAAACCCGGAAACCTACCAGGGCTAAAACCACGTAGAGGAATATTTTTTTCATCCGTTGATGAGTTGAGCTACTTTAAGGCAAATATCACGTGCCACAGCATTCTTGCTTTTAAGCTCAAATACTGTTTTTTGTAGGCTGCGGTCAATAATGGTTATTTTATTGGTATCCTTTTTAAAACCGGCCCCGGCATCGTTAAGCGAATTTAGTACAATAAAATCAAGATTTTTGCGCTGCAGCTTATTCATTGCATTCTGTTCTTCATCATTGGTTTCCAGGGCAAAGCCAACCAGTATCTGGCCTTCTGCTTTCCGTTCGCCTAAAAACTTTAAAATATCGGTGGTTTTTTTTAATTCGATGTTTAGGCTATCATCTTGTTTCTTGATCTTTTGCGCTGCAACCTGGGCAGGCGTATAGTCGGCAACGGCAGCGCTCATGATACAGGCTTTGGCGTTTTCAAAATTATTTGCACAGGCCTCCAGCATTTCGGCGGCCGATGTTACATCTATCCGCTTCACGGTTTGCTGCCGGCTCACTTGTGCCGTTGGTCCGGTGATCAGCGTAACATCGGCACCCATCAAAGCCAGTTCATCGGCAATGGCGAACCCCATTTTGCCCGACGAATGGTTACCAATAAAACGTACAGGGTCAATAGCCTCATAAGTTGGTCCCGCGGTAACCATGATCTTTTGATCAGCTAAAAGGCGTTTTTTTTTTAAGGTTGATGATAAAAAGTCCACGATCTCCTCTGGTTCGGCTAACCGGCCTTCGCCATATAGGCCGCTGGCCAGTTCGCCATTGCCGGGGGCTATTAACGTATTACCGAAAGATTGTAACCTGGCTACATTTTGGCGGGTAGCGGGGTGCAGCCACATATCAAGGTCCATGGCAGGGGCAAAATATACCGGGCATTTGGCCGATAGGTAAACGGCCGTTAACAAATTATCGCAAAGGCCATTGGCCATTTTAGCCAGTGTATTGGCGCTTGCCGGTGCTATGATCAGCATATCGGCCCAAAGCCCCAGTTCCACATGGTTATTCCATTCGCCGGTATCCGGTTTAAAATAGTTAACCAATACGGGGTTTTTAGAAAGTGTTGAAAGGGTAAGGGGAGTTATAAAACTGGTAGCATCGGGAGTCATCACCACCTGTACCTGCGCACCGGCTTTAACTAATAACCTTATCAGCAAGGCCGATTTATAGGCAGCGATACTGCCGCAAACTCCGAGAATGATATTTTTCCCCTCAAGCATAGAGCCCCCTAACCCCCTGAAGGGGGAATGATAATGAATAAAAGTTAAAAGTAACAAAAAACTCCCGTTAGCGGGAGTCTTTTGCATGTATAAATCCTTTTGCTACCCCTTTAKGGGGTAGTGGGGCTTACGCTTCTTTTGTAGGGTTACGGTAGTAAACCTTATCATCTAAAAACTCCTGAACTGCAACCAATGATGGTTTTGGCAGTCTTTCGTAGTATTTAGAGATCTCAATTTGCTCACGGTTTTCAAAAACCTCTTCAAGGTTATCGTTTGATGATGCAAATTCAGAAAGTTTTTGGTGTAACTCTTCTTTAATATTGTTTGAGATCTGGTTCGCCCTTTTTGACATAATTACAAGCGACTCATATATATTATGAGTGTTTACATCCAGCTCGCGTAAATCGCGGGTTACAGTGCTGTTAGCTACTGCTGGTTTGTTGGTGTTATTTGCTGTCATATAATTTTTTTTAATATGGAATTCTTTGTTGCTGATTCTTTTCTGATGGTGGCAGTGTTTTTACACTGTCTTTTGAGGCTAATTTTTTAGCCACCTTTTCGTTACTTAAGGCTTCGGCCAATACACGTTTAGCATTATCTATACCGCGTTTACTGTCCTTTGCATAACCTATGGTTTCGCGGCCATATTTGCTGGTAGGATATTTTTCACTAAACTGATCGGCATAAGCTATAGCCTGGGTATAACGCTCTTCTTGTTTATACTCTAAACTACGGCTGGCATATAAATATTGTGATTTAACAATCAGGTACTCCATTTCCTCACCATATTTAGTGTCGGGATAATCGCGCAAGGCATTGTTAAATGCAATTACTGCCGATTGATAATCGCCGATGGTTAAATACAACTTAGCATTAGCGTAAGCTTTTGTTTCCAGTTTGTCGCGCAGGTTTTGTATCAGTTTACTTGCTTCCGTAACACGATCGCTTTTAGGGTACAGGTTAATAAACAGTTGCAAGGCCTCAATCGCTTTTAAGGTATTATCCTGATCAAGTGAAAATATAGGCGAATCAAGGTAATAACAGTAAGCAGAAAAGAAGCGGCATTCTTCGGCCCTTGTGCTTGATGGATAAGTATCAGCAAAGGTTTTAAAGTGATATCTTGCAGATGTATAATCCTTCAGCTTATAATTGGTGAAGGCATAATAATAAAACAGATCCTCAGCTTCGGTACGCCCACGGTAACGCTCAACCAATACCTCAAATAAACCTAAAGCTTTGTTATAGTCTTTTTGGTTATAATATTTAATGGCCTCCTGGTATTTTTTGGCATAATCGTTACTTGCCTTTAACTTTTCGTATTTGCTTTTACAACTACCAAGTGTGATAATTAACAGAGCTAAAACACTGGCTAATAACGTAAGTTGCTTTTTAAACATTTTGCAAAGATAGGTGAATAATATAAATCAGTCAATTATTTATTTATCGGCTAATATATAACGCGGTTTTGGCTCCTGTTATATATATTAATGTATTTAACATCTTTTAACTATTAACGCTTTTGAGAGGTGTAAAGGTACGATAGTTAATCTGTTATATACGCACATTCCTGTAATATACCGGCAAGCCGCCATCTGCTTTATACTATATAGTATATAGTAATGAAATTCAACTGAAGGCTACTGTGGTATATTCAATGATTTATGATGATCCTTTTTTGATTATATACTATATAAAAGGTGCGATGTTAATGAACAGCTATGCTATATACATTTGGCGGTAATAGGAGGGCGTTTAATGTTATACTGTAATATAGTATATAAGGAGTACTCATGTTTTATATCTATGGCCGAATGGTGGCATCAGCTTTAATGTTACATATAATATAGTATAAGCCAGGTAAAGTGCTTTTTTAGTTAAAAATGTTCAATTGGCCAGTTATATAAGCCAGCTTAATTATAAAACAATGCTTTTTATACATGATAGCTTAGTTTTTGGCCCGTCGCCAAATTTTTTCAAGCTGATTATTAACACATTATACACACGTGTTGAATAATTGTTTAAAACGGTTTGCATAATTGAAAACTCTGCCTACCTTTGCAGCCCGCAAACGAGGAAGCGGGGTTGTTCTTAGAAAGGTTAGTGAAGAGGTTTTGACGTGGGATTAGTGAAGTGATAGAGAAAAAATAAAGACCAAAAAAACTTCAAATAAATTTTCGGAAATTGAAAAAGGTTTATACCTTTGCAACCCGCAAGAAAGGAAGAAAAGAGGGGATTGAAAAGCGGGAAAGAGACTTAGAAAAATAAAAAAAAATAAGTTTTGGAAATAAGAAAAAGGTTTTTACCTTTGCACTCCCGAAACGAAGGAAGGAAAAAAGCGGAAACGCTGAGAGAGAAAGCGGGAAAGGTTAAAGC